>DATFCH010000324.1:0-5409 GCA_035253345.1 Nitrososphaeraceae archaeon | reverse complement strand
TTTGGTTATCTTTTTACATTTTCTTTCATTAATAAATTCAATAATATAATTTATATTCACTATTACAATTTCTTGATCTTATACCTTTAATTTATGAAAAACCTCCCAATTAACATCTTTAAAATCTTGTTATTAAATTTTCAAATAGTAACAACAACAAATTAGAAAGTTGAATTATTTGTTATGGCTATGTGACTTTATAGCTTTTCAAGCCACTGAGGTTTAAAATTTTTTTTATACAGAAAGATTGCTAATATAAAAAAAACAATTGTTTCTGTTATGAGCGCAATCAATAGATTAATGTTAGGCAAAAGATTTGGAAAAAGCAACAATTCTCTCATGATAGTTAATCCTTGAGTTAATGGAAGTATATATGCAATATTATCTACTGGCGGTGGAAAAAACTCTACAGGGAAGAATACACCAGAAGATAATCCAAATATGGTAGTTGTTATAAATCCTATACTCTTCATATCCCTTATATGTATACGAGAAATAACAATAATAGTGGCAATTTCAAAATGAATAATTATTATCAACAAAAATACTAGCGAAGCAATCATGATTTGATTAGGGAAAATAGAAAAATTATAGAGTAAGCCTGCAGTTATTAGTATACTAGTACCAATAATTACTGCAATAGAAAATGTGGAAAGGATACTTGACCAAATTAATATCTTTTCTCCTCCTGGTGATGTAATTATACTTCTGATTGCGGATGAATCTTCTTTAATTGAACTAGGAAATCTACCTAAAATAAAACTCACTATCCTCCAAACAAAAATTCCTAGAACTAAGAAATCAATATATCTAATTTGACTATTGTATATATTTAATATTATTTGTTCCTCCCTCAAGTAAATAAAAATACTTAACCATAATATTGGTTGCAATATTGTGGTAAAAGTACCTAGTGAAAAAGAAAGGTTATTTCTTAACTTTTTGATAGTCAGTAATACCAGTGCATCAATGAGCATTAATTATTTCTCCAATTAATTTATCTAGATTTGGTTCTTTACTAATTATTTTATTAATTTTTAATCCTTTATTGGCAAGTAATTTGATAATAGAAGTTATATCTCCATTTTCTTTCAAATAAACATGAACTGCTTTTTGGCTTACATAAGTCTTTTCAATATCATGTAAAGTTTGTAACAATTCATTTGTTAATAATCTATTTGATGTTTTCAGAATGAATGCATTTCTGAATTCTTTCGTATCGTTTATTAAATTTTCGATTGATTGATTATTTATTATCTGTCCATTCTTCATAATGATTATGTTATCAATTAAATTAGAATACAGAGATGCATGATGTGAAACAATTATAATTGATTTTCCTGCTTCTTTATATTGGGAAAGTATTTTTACTAATGTTTTTTTGGCTTTATTATCTAAGTAAACGGATGGTTCATCTAATAAGAGAATTTCAAAGTTATTAATTAATGCCCGACAAAGATCAACCTTTCGTTTACTTCCTAAGGATAAATTGCTGATAAATTTATTCTTATCATGGCTAATTTCAAAATCATTTAAAATGTCATTTATTTTTGTATTTATCTCAATAAGAGTAAATCCTCGCAAAGAGGAAAAAAAACGTAAATTGTTAATAATGGACATATTAGTAAATAGGGAAGGCTCGTTCCAAACACAGCTAATATGAGGTTTAATTTTTTTAAAATCAGATTTTAAATTTTGCCCCATTAATAAAATAGTTCCTTCAGTTGGGGGACTAATTCCTGACAGGATATTTATTAAAGTTGACTTGCCCGCACCAGAAGGTCCTGCTATGAGTGTCACCTTACCTTTCGAGAATTTATAATTTATGTTTTTTAATGCCCATCGATTGTGGTATTTTTTTCCTATATTGCTACATTCTATAATTGGATCTATGTTGATATATGTAAAATTTTATCTATAAATTATTTTTTTATTTTTTTATAGATATAATTGATCAGGTTTCCGGACTAAGGGTTTGGTTCCCTTTTGGGGGAAGCGCCTTGCGGCGTTGTTGTTGTGACTAAGGGTTTGGTTCCCTTTTGGGGGAAGCGCCTTGCGGGCAGATTTCCTAAATCACAAAAACCTGATATATTATATCGCGATATCATATGTTTGCATATGATATCCAATATATTGAAAATAGCACTATATATGGATATTTATTAATTAGTTTACAGCATTTTTTTGAAATAAAATTCCAATATTTTATTTCTTTCTAGGATCCACTATGTATGTTGACCTTTAAATTATTTAAACAAAATCTGACGACTTTTGACCTACAACAAAAGGTTTTCATGACGGGACCAAAAATTATGTCAAATTTGTTTCATATCCCACCGGCTCCATTGAACTCTAGATTCCAGTCCTATTTTTTTCGGAAATAATGAAGCATCAATAACAACAACAAGGGGATAACCTTTACCTTTATTTCTTAGTGCATGGATAAATGCAATTTGCTTTATATCTTGTGAAAAAATAGAAAATAGTTATTATATTATTTATATATTCTGGTAACGAATATTTAACTACAATGACAAATTGTGAAACTGAAATAAATGGTATTAAGGATGATAATTCCATTGATGATTCTCTTATTTTACTTTCAAAATATAGTCAGGAAGCATCGCAATTAATTAAATCATTTACTAAAAAAATACCGTTTGTTCTCACAATTCTAATTATAATTACATCTATGACAATTTTTGACTTAGTTAAAGAATTTGGATTTTTTATGTTTTTACCTGATCAAACTATTGATGCAATGATAATTTCTGTGTCTATTCTTCTTATCATTTTTCTTATTTTCACAATACGCCCTATACTAAAATTCCAAAAAATTTTAGATAAATGGTCAAATTTATTTGGAACTAACTCTATTAGAACAAATATTCTTTTAACCATTAACGACAAAAGTAAAGAAGAAATTTTAAATGCACTAGCAGAAACTATTGAAGAAATAGATATACCATTACATCAATATCTTTTAAAATCAAAACAACAACACAATAATGAATTTTATAACGTTAGTATTGATGATACTAGCAATACTACTTGTGATATCCTAATTGATACATCAACAATTAAATCTGATATAGACTTCGGTTCTCTAAAAAAGACAATTCATGACTATGGAAGTATTTTAGTTAAAATTGTAGAGAAGAGTATTGATAAAAACATTACTCAAACCTTTATAGTCTGTTTGCAAAAATATAGAATGAAGAAAGGTAATAAAATAGGACTTGCCCTTTTAATAGGAGAAAGCATAGAACAAGAAAGTTACAAACTGATAAATAACATTAAAGATAAAAACATAAGAGAAAATTTAATTTTAATAGATAAACCTGATAATTTAGATTTGAGTTTGCATGCTCTTAATAATGCTTAAACTACATATTATTCCGTACTATATCATCGTCATTATTCATACTTCTAACAAAAGACAAAAACTCTTTAACCCATTTTAAATAAGCATCAAATCCTTTTTCTGTGACAAGATATAATTTGGTAGTAAGATTAGTTGTAGATGAGATATCGACTATTGATTTAATATATCCATTATCTTCTAATCTGTTTAAAATCAAAGAGATTCTATCTGGACGCTGTTGTCTAATTGCAGCAATTTTTGTCATTATATGATATTTACTGATAGGCGTTTTTGTTGAGTATACGCAAAGATATTCTAATATTGATAACATAGTATATTCTGAAGAAAATCTCTTTGCTTTTATTGTCAATCATTTATACTAATTTTTCAAGGTAAATAAGGTAGTATTAAATAGAAAATATAATTGCAAATATTATTTTTTAATTGTTATTTGGAAAAAAATTTTAACAATTAGTTAAGTTTTACTTTTTAGATTTTTCTCTTGTGTTCTAGACTTGTTAAGTGTTATTTTTCGATATATTAGATATCCAGATATAGCAATGATAATTCCCTGTAATACTTTAGTAAGTATATCGTATTTTCCTATATAAAATTCCACGCCTATTAAAGGAACGCCTATAGTTCGAGATGCTGCATATGTAATTATCAATATCATAGAAGTAATTATCAAGAATGAATATGGTACAATACTTTTTAATTTCTTTACTAAAATCCATCCCAATAAACCTAAATAAAGCATACCTGATCCAGCAAATAATGCAATTTCAATTTGAAGTTCTGATATTTCTCCATCTAAACCTTCAGCAGCAAATTCTATTAACGATGTATATTCATTATGTGCTAAAATAAAATATATTATTGCGGTTGTTATAACTATTGCTGCAAGAATGTAAATTAGAACATATTCTCTGTTCATTTTGTCATTTGAATTGAATTTAATAGGATAAAAATAATAATATAACATAGTTCACTTATAACATAGTTGACTTAGACTAAAGTTATATTATTCTTTTTATATAATTTGAATAAATATATCATCACAATATGATAATTTTTCAAAAAATATCGGTTGTAGCAATAGTAGTAGCAGTAGTAATTGGTTTGTCATTTTTTACCTTGACAAATCCTAATTCTAATAACGCATTTGCTCAACAACAAAATAATGGTTTTGATAAAGAATTGAATTTATTAAATCAGTCATTAGGTGCGCTAGAAAATCAGGATAAAAATGCAAAAAAGGTGTTATTTGATGCTGAAGGAATGGTAGAAGATAAGATTAAGGATAATCCAGAAATTGGAAATGCTGAAAAAAGAATAGAAGCAGCAATTAAAATGGTAGGAGAAGATAACTTTCAAGCCGCAATTGACCATACTAAAGAAGCAATTAAAACATTCAGTAATTTAAATTAGAAGGAAATGAATCAATATCAAAAATTTATACCTTTAATTATAGCCACAATGATTCTTAGTTCTGTATTAACATTTCAATTAAGCAATGTACAGGCTCAAAAGCCTCATTCTGACATAGATTCTACTCCCATAGCAGCATTAATCACTATAACTAAAGATAAAGACGGAAGTACTGTTTTCACCCCTCACGTTACAACTATTAAACAAGATGAAGAAATTCTGGTATTAAATAACGACACAGTGGCACATTCTTTTACAAATGGTGAAAATCCTGAAGACCCAATGGCAGGAAAAATATTTGATTCTGGACAAATTCAACCAAAAGGATTCATAGAATACGTAGCTGCTAATTTAGAACCTGGAAATTATTATACTTTCTTTACAACTACTGATCCAAAAGTAACTGCACAAATATCTATATTACAAAAATAACAATTCTTTTTTTAAAACTATATTCGTTAATAAAAATTTCTCCATATTTTTTTAATTTTAATATTGCAAAAAATCTTTTGATTGATTTATGAAATATGAAATAATAAATAAAATTCATAATTAGTTTTATAACATTTTTCATTTCTATTGGTAATATCATTCTGAATTTTCTTTTTCGAAAT
>DATFCH010000323.1:0-4094 GCA_035253345.1 Nitrososphaeraceae archaeon | reverse complement strand
AAAAAATATATTAAATTATATTTATATTGTAATTATAAAATATAGCCATTGATAAAAAAGCATTATTTATTATTATCCACAATTCTATTACTAACAATATTTTACTATGGTTATTCCTTACATAAAAATTCTAACAATTTAGCATATGCTCATATATTTCCAGGTACACCTAATTCTGAATTTGTAGAAAAAGATGGCTATCAAATAGGATTTCTACCATATCCTAAAAACCCTAAGGTAAATGACGATAGTACACTTTTGAATTTAAATGTTCAACAAAATAAAAATGATGTAAGTAATACATATGTATCTTTAATAATAATGGACAAGAACACAAAAAAGATAGTACATCAGGTGCCATACAAATTTTATGTATTTGCCGATATGAGTTATCCATAGATTTTTAAAAATGAAGGTAAATATTCATTATCTCTTCTTACCAAAATAGCTGGAGATGAAAAATATGAAGATAATCCACTTATCGCTACTTTTGACCTAGATACTGAAGGTGTTGCAAATAAAATTAGTAATGCAAATTCTACTATTATTTATAGCATAGTTTCGTTAGCAATAATAATAACAACCATAATTTTCCTTTATAAGAAAAAAATACTTTTAATTCCAAATAAAAAATCTAAAATTTGAACCTTAAACAAATAGAATATGAGTGATTCAATTTAAAAATTGAATGAAGTGATATTCTTTAATATGTAGGGTTTTATATTTTAGAGGATATTATCTTTATTAGATAAGGTTATACTTGCAAAGTAGCTCAAAAATCAATTTTATTTTACATAAACAATTTTATAATTTTACTTGAATGAAAAATAATAAAAAAAGGAGAAGACTATTTGTTTAAAGCCTCTTTATCTATAATTTCAATATTTTTATTATTAGGAAATTTCTATCCATTTAGTGTTTTTGGACATAGCTTTACTACCGATGATTCAGTATATCTTTTAACTCTAATAGAAAAAACCAAGACAGAATTGGAGCTTGCAAACAAAAGTTATCCATCCAATATTACCATATCAATGGATCATAGCGATAATGCAGCAAGATTCGTTGCTGACACTTTTTATACAGATGAAGATGTAGTTACCGATGGAGACTTTACTAATAGATACAATAAAGAATTATCAAAATCAAATATCACTTCAAATGCTTTAGTAGTTGTTACTCTCGTTGATGAGGTTTTAAGAAATTATGCGGATTCTATAGATTTAGACTTTGATCTTACAAATATGTCCAATTTGTTGTATATCCTACCAACAACGATAAAAACGAATTCCAATAATAATCTTGACAAATTAGAAAATTCTTATTTTGTTGATATTAGTGATAAATCAGAAAATAAAAATAATAACACTCTTTTCTTAGATAACCACAATATTATTAACTATGCTGATTATGAAACAGCTAAATCACTTGCATTGAAAATCAATACCTTATTTCAACTATATTTGAAATCATTTATTGGATTGGATAGGACTAAATTGAATGATGTAACAAAATTGGAAGATAATTTTAATGAATTCTATTCTATGATAAACAATAATGCATCACCAGCAGAGATCATGCAAAAAGTACATATAGATATTCAACCTACAATGCAGAAATTATATAATTTGAAAACCAATATGTCCAATGCATCATAGTTCCTCAAAATATTTTGAAAAAGCTTTTAATCTCAATTTTTTATTGTTGGAAATAATTCCTTGACTATCAAATATATTTTTACAAAAGTATTCAGATTAATTTAATATTTCTCCAATTTTTTTAGTTGTTCAACTATCCATATAATATTTTATCGTCAATATTTCCTAACGTTTATATTCAATTTTCATTTTGACTAGACATATCTTCTTGTATATTACTTTTGGTATCAGGGAACTACAAATTTAGTAGGTCTCACAAGTTATGAGTAGGAAAATCTACTGTTAAGTTAAGTTTACAGAACCAATAATAGATCATATTATAAAAGCTGATCTTGTATGACATAATTATGAATAAAATACAGTTAAGTATTATTATGGTTTTTCTTCCTATTGTTTGGTCTCCTGCAATTCCGATTCACTACATACCATTAGAAAATATTAAATGGAATAATTGGATTGATCCTAAAGATACGTATTCTTTACAATACCCATCTCTAAATGATTGGAAGGTCTTAGAAGGAGATAATCAGAATATCAGTAATTTCTTATTTAAATTTAGCAGTATCGATAATTCTAATTATTTTGATGATGGTTATGACTTTACTATAATTCACAATGAAAGCAATTTACCAACATTAAAAACATCATTTGATGCAATACCTTTAGAAGATGTTAAAAACAAATACGAATTTCTAGCATTCAAACCTACTTCTTCATATCTCGACTTGCTAATAGCAAATTTGGAGTCAAAAATGAAAATTGATTCATCTAATTTTCAAGTTGTTGAAAAACATTCAGATAAATACACAATAGATGGTAATAAAGCCTCTGGAATTTTAACTAGACATGCTCCATCTTTGGGAAATAGCTATGGGATGTTGACTCTATACAGTATCGATACTAACAATGATCTTCTTTTGAAATATAATTATATATCTGATGCTAATGCTTTCATGACGTATTTGCCAATAGCAGAAAAAATTCTTGATTCAATAAAGATATTAAAATGATCAAATTCATATAAAACTGAAGTTTTTTTATTTAAATTTTTATTCGAATTATTTTTTAATAATTGTCTTACCATTTGTATATTTTTACGACAGGTATCAATCAGTATTAGATAAATTAATTAACTATCTTTAACTGATTAGTTAAATGTAAATGAATTCAAAATTATCAATTCAATTTCCATTAATATTTCTTATTTTGTTTTTATTTATTTTTGTGATAGTAAAATTTAGTGAAATATCTTCACAAGAATTAACTGGAAAAAAAATTGATATCTGTTGCACGTGGGGGACAGAATTAAAAGATAATATTTTGACTTATACTATAAAAAAAAACAGTATTAATAACAATAACTATTTTGAAAAGATAGTTGATTTAGCATTTTCTGAATGGAAATACCACCTAAATAATATTGATTTTAAAAAGGTCAATGATGATACCAAAAATAAAGCAGATATAGAATTAACATTAGAGAACGATTTAATAGAAGAGCAAGGAGGTGAATCAATTATAAATTTTAATAAAAAAGGTTTTATAGATAATGTTAAAATTTCAGTTTCCAAATCGAATAATGGAATAGAATTAAATAAAAATATTTTAAAGCAAGTAGCAAAGCATGAAATAGGTCATGCACTTGGTCTAGGTCATTCGCAATTTCCTAATTCTATTATGTCACCTATTGTAACTGAAACAGTTAAACATACTTCCTCCTGTGAAATTGATGCTGTAAAAGATGCCAATGAATGGAAATTACTCAAGGGTGGCAAAAAACCTAAAATGATACATCAAAATGTATATATTTGTATAAATTGAGATTAGCTATTTCAAATTATTTGATTCATATTTCTACAAGATAACTATGACTTTTTTTTAATACTTAAGATTTTTTGTTTTTAACAAAGTTAAACCTTAATTTTTAAAAATAATGTAAGATAGTTTTATTGGAGTTAATGTTATTGTAATTTTATTTAACTTTTATTAAAATATTGATTATTGAATTTCTGAAAATATTATGAAGAAACTTACAAGGATTGAATTTTGGCCAAATTTATTTCACATTTCATTGGCGCAATTAAACTCTAGATTCCAATCCTATTTTTCAGAATTCATGGATTTGTTTACTGCGTTCAATGGATATTTATTGTCATTGATGATTATTATCCATATATCGAAATAAATATAATCTATTCATGTACATACCTTAATACAATACTTTGTTTCAATGTACAATAATATAACAATAAAAAATTAAGATTTTAAGTTCAAGAAGGTTTGAAGAATATTATCTTAAGTTAACATCCATGAAAATCTTTATCTGTATCAGGTCATCCTTATGTTCCTGTCAAGCGTAATATTCTATAGTATTCATAATATTAAAAATTATCTAAAATAGCTTATGCTAGATATGTTACTTTCCCTTCATTTTCA
>DATFCH010000322.1:0-2940 GCA_035253345.1 Nitrososphaeraceae archaeon | reverse complement strand
GTATTCTATTAATTTATTATCAAAAAAAAAAATTTGATTTATAACTTATAAACTATACTCATCTTAGTGGATTTATATTTAGTTTGTATAAGTAATTCAAGAATCATTTTCTTTAGGTTAAACTGTTTAAGATGTTATTTCTTAAGAAAACTGAATTTATTGGTAAGTTAAAAATAGAAAGAAAGGGTATCAAGTTACTATCATTGGCTTTGTCTCGATATCTTCCTCTTTCTTCTCGAGCAAAAGTTTATTATATTTAATTTTAATTTTTTCTGGTATTTTATAGCAGTCACACATGCTATGCTTATATGATATGCGATGTTATTAATAAATATTAATGTTCTGTTAAATTATGATATGTTATTGTTAAAAGAAATTATTATAATGTTATAACAAAAGAAGAAAAATAGTATTTCTATCTTTGAACTATTATGATATGTCTTCGTGTTCACTATGTTTGTATATTATTATTCTTCTTTGGAGATCTAGATAAGAGCTAGAATTACCAAAAAATAAGTAGATATATTTCTAAATATTCCTCTAATAATTATCTTATAATTCTGTAAAAGATAACAAAATTATGAAGTTAATCAATTTTCAAATTAGAAATATACAAAAACAATATTAAGACTGGGAAAATAGCTATTTCAAATGCATATATAAATTCTTGTTAATAAACTTTAACAATATAATATAAAATTAATGATCCATCTATTAAGTTTGATTATTTTTTTTCATATAATGTTTATAATAAATAAAGCTTAAATAATTATTGAACTAAAGTATAAGCCCCTTGAAATATCTCAAAATTATACAATATAACGTTATATTCATCGCTGCTCTATCATTACTCTTAACAAATTGTTCTGGTTCTTCTATCAGTAGTTATTCTACGGAATATCAAGTTTCAAATATGTTACAACGAGCAAACGATTACCTTTCAGAAGGTGAATCAGATTATGCATTACAAATTTATGATGAAATACTTAAAATAAATCGAACAAATACTTCTGCATTAAATTATAAAGGATTAGCATTTGCAAGTATGGGCAATTATAATGAAGCAATTAAAATGTATAACGAGGTGCTAACGGTGGATCCGAACGATCTCTTAGCCTTGAATAACAAAGGAGTTGCCTTGTATAACTTAGGTAATTATGAAGATGCCATTCAAATGTACAATAAAATTCTGGATTTAAACCCAAATGATAATGACGCGAAATACAACAAAAGTATCGCATTATTAAGTTTAAATCAATCTCAAGAATCGAATGTAATGTTCGACCAATAATCATTTTTTTAATATTACTTAATTTAAAATATTCTTATAAATTGAAAGAAAATAGAGAATAGGTATGCACGTATCTAATTCATTAATATTATAGTTTTTGCTAATTAAAAATAAAATATCTAAACGGAAAAGAAATATTTCTGGTTATCAAATTATATTAGATGATTAATTTATTTAAATACAATCTATAGTAATCAAGCTTATCTGGATCATACCTTTGTATAATTCTAATTGGTTCGCCATTATTAAGCCTTCGAAAGAGTACATCTCGATGTACATAACCAGTAACAAATTTGTAACCATAATTTTTTGAATCCAACAAAAATTTCATTCTAAGGTTGTGTCCTCCACTTTCTCCCCAGTAACCTGTTTTAATATTTATACGTTCTAAAAAAACAGTATTTTTCTTACCAAAGTTTTTTTCGATAGTACCTCTTCTTAGTCTATAATATTCCAAAGGTCCACCTTTAGCGAAGCCAATTACTCTTCCGTTATCTTCGTTCAATCTCAAGGTGACTAGAATAGTTTTCGGATTCCTAATCGATTTAGTAAATTTTTTTTCATTATTTATCTCAAGAGGATTATCAAGTTCGTTATAAAGATTTAAAATTTCCTTTAAAGTAGTTGAATCAATGTTTTTATTGTCCTCAGATTTGAATACTAAATTGATCTCTTTTTTTCTTACTGCATTTTTTATTTCAATTTCTTTTAGAAAAGATTCCTTGAATTTGAGTATGTTCTTTCTATAATTTTCTCTACATTGGTTAGAAATTCCATCTAAAACACGATTAAGCATAGGTTTTTCTTTATTAAGCAAAGAAAAGAATTTGACAGATTCTTTATTGATACGTGAAGGATGCCATCCTAATCCATGCGCGTTCCGTCTAGCTAGCCTTAGTGCATGTTCAAAATCATCTAATGCATAACCAGCTACACGCTCAGATACCGATAGAAACCATCCAAGATCCTCATAATGTTTCCTTTTATCTAGGTCAGTTAAAGAAATTCCAGCATTAGTAAATAATTGATGCATTCTTTGTCTAGCATGATCAGCTATTTCTCCTTGGAAGGGATATGCTGTTCGATGGATAATTGCAATAACAATATCTAGATTTAAGCCAGCTTCATCTATAGCTTCTTTAATTTTTTTATCATTTCTTATATAAGATTCAACAGCATCTTCATTTGGTTTCTCGAATCGTTTTAGAGGGTCAAAGTCATGATAAAGAGCAGAAGTGAATAAATATTTTATATCCATTAGATCCAATTGACAGGATCTATCTAGATTTTTTTGACCATATGCTGCAAGTAAAGTAAAATAGGTAGCTTCTAATTCATGGTTGATATTGTGATAACCATAATAATCTACTCCTAGACCATTAACGGAAAATTCGGTAATCGCATGTTCAATTGTCTTATTCAACCATTTTGTTGAAATCCCTAAACTATTACCTATCTGAATAATCCTTTTTTGTAACGCGGCCTCGTCTGTGCGACCAAATTTATGTTTTATCCACCATCGAAGTAAGTGTAATCGTTTATGAAATTGATACCATTCATACGTAGGTGCAGCAAGTGGATTGGTAAAATTAATATCTATACCAGAATCATCCTGATATTCCCTCTTCGATAAGATAACCTTAAACACC
>DATFCH010000321.1:0-6175 GCA_035253345.1 Nitrososphaeraceae archaeon | reverse complement strand
CGAAAATGGAAAACTCAACAGTGATTCACTGCCAGAATAATTAATAATTTATATTAAATAAATTATTATCATATATTATCATATACTATAACTTATTTAGAATATTCGCTTTGTAAAATATAATTAAAGTATAATAGATTTACTATATAAAAATAATTTATTATGAAAAATATTGGAGCGGAAGAACTAAAACAGGAAAGTTATATTGGAAAAAACATTTCGCTTAAAGGATGGATACATAGGATTAGAAAACAGAAAGAAAATACCTTTTTGTTAATAAGGGATGTAAGAGGAAATGTTATACAATGTGTTATACCTTCATCAAAAACGAACGATTTAACTATTGAATCTTCAGTTGAAGTTTTCGGAGTTATTCACCAAGACTCACGAGCTCCAGAAGGGTCTTATGAAATAAGAGCAAATTCCATTACAGTTTTTAATGTGGCAAAGAATGACTATCCTATTGGTGAATATCAAAGTCTTGACCTATTACTAGATAAAAGACATTTGGCGATACGTACTCGTAGGATGACTATGATTTCTAAAATTCGGTCATCACTTTTGTATTTTTGCAGACAATGGTTTACAGAGAATGAATGGACTGAAGTTACTGCTCCTATAATAGTAAAAGGATCTGTGGAGGGAGGATCAACATTATTTAATCTAAGATATTTTGAAGATGATGCATTCCTGTCTCAAAGTGCCCAATTGTATTTAGAGGCAATGATTTTTTCTCTTGGTCCAGTATGGTCTATTACACATTCATTTCGTGCTGAAAAATCGAGAACTGTAAGACATTTGACTGAGTTTTTGCATTTAGAGGCTGAGGCACCTTGGATAAATTTAGATGAGCTCTTAAATGTACAAGAACAACTTGTTTCATCTATTATAAGAAATATTATTCGAAAAAATCGATCTGAGTTAGAATTTTTGAAAATAGATATAGATCAGTTAGAGAAATCGCTATATCCTTTCGACAGAATTACTTATGAAAAGGCAATAAATATCCTCCAAAACAAGGATTTTAAAATTGCTGATGAGGAAAAATCAAGACTAATCGAATATGGAGATGACCTAGGTATAGAATCAGAAAGAGCTCTTACTGAAAATTCTTTAAAACCACTATTCGTTATGGGATATCCATTAAGTATAAAACCGTTTTATGTTAAAGGGGATAACACCAACGACAACATTGGCATTACAGCAGATTTGCTTGCTCCAAATGGTTTTGGCGAAATCATATCTGGAGGATTAAGAGAAGATAATTTAGATAACCTAGAGAAAAGAATGAAATTGGAAGGATTAAAAAAAAGTGATTATGAATGGTACCTTGATTTGCGTAGATATGGCTCTGTACCTCATGGCGGATTTGGATTGGGTATCGAACGAATAATGAGATGGATACTTAATATTAATGATATAAAGGATACTTTACCATTCCCTCGAACGATCACTAGAGTCTCCCCTTAACAAATGTTCTTTCTTTATCTCTATTTTCTCCAAAACGAAGTTAATTATTAATTCCTTTTATTCAAGTTTAAATCTTTGAAACGAATTATAATATAATAAAATGCAAAATAACCTTCCCGAAAAAACAGAGTCTTTATTCTTTGAATTAGCCGGAGATTTGAGACTTTCTATGTTATTAAAATTATCTAGACACAAGTATAGGTTATCTCAATTATCTTCAGAATTAGATGCAACAATGCAAGAAGCCCATAGAAACATAATAAGGTTAGTCGATTCAGGGTTAGTTTTTAAGGATGGGGAGGGTGACTTGGGATTGACTTCATATGGGAAAGCAGTTGTTTTTTTAATTCCAGGTTTTGTGTTTTTGTTACAAAATAAACAATACTTTATCGAACATTCTATAGAAGAACTGCCGTTGAAATTCATTCAACGAATTGGCTCTTTACAAGATAGTGAAATGATTTTTGGTGTAATGGCTAATTTGCAGAGATGGAAAAATCTATATTGGAATTCCAAAGTTTATATCAAAGAAATTATGTCCCAGGTTCCTCTTGATCTAATTGAAACTGTAAATAATAAAATACAATCTGGTATAAAATTTTCATATATTTTTTCAAAAGATACTATAATTCCCAAAGGTAGAGGGGAATTACTAGAAAAAATTGGATGGCAAAGTCTAATTTCTAAAGGTATGGTAGAAAGAAAGATGATTAACAAAGTAACGATTATGACAATTTTTAATGAAAAGGAAGCATGCTTATTATTTCCAAACCTAAAAGGCGAGCCTGATTTAAATATTATGTTCTATAGTCAAGACGAGAATTTTCATGGTTGGTGTGAAGATTTCTTTAATTATCAATGGGAAATGGCTGGACCTTTTGATGAACGGAAATTAAACGAAACTTAACACTTATCCACACATTTCAGCATGTTTTTATATATCAATTTTCTATAAAAATGCATGCCTAGTGCTTTTGTATTATTAAACACAGAGTTGGGAAGCGAAGATGGGATAGTAAGAGATTTAAAGAATCTAGAAGGTGTTAGAGAGGTTTTTCAAGTTTATGGTGTGTATGATATTATTGCAAAAGTAGAATCAGATACTATGGATAAAGTAAAAGAAACGATCACATGGAAATTAAGGAAGTTAACAGGGGTAAAATCCACTCTTACGATGATCGTCATGGAATAAATTTCTGTCTTTATTAGTTTTTCAATTTTTATTTTGTCTTGGTAACTAACTGATATTTTAATTGAAATGACTTAAAAAGAGCTTCGTGTACATATTTGAATTATGGGAATTGCTGAAATTTTAAAAAGAAAAAAAAATAAAGAATCATCTGAATTTAAATGTAAATATTGCAATACTAGTTTTCAGGATAAAGAACATCTTTCAAGGCATAATAGAAAAGCTCATGGGAAAAAAGACGACTTTTTACCTAGCAGTAATCCTTTTCAGGTATAATAAACTAATAGTGATTCTTTACTAAATGTTTCCTATACATGATGATACTCCACGTCTTCACGGGCGACCATATGTTAACTATTCAATAATTGCTCTAAATGTAATTATATTTATTTGGGAAATAATAGAAACCAATTTTTTTGCTAATCAGTATAAAACTGGTCAAATATTTCTCACTTTTGGTACTTTGCCCGATCTTGTTTTACAAGGTGATTTTTTTCCTATTATCACATCTATGTTTCTTCATGGAGGAATAATGCATATAATTGGAAACATGGTTTTTTTGTATATTTTTGGTGATAACATTGAAGACAGATTTGGACATTTTAAGTATTTAATTCTGTACTTATTTTGGGGAATAGCTGCTGGAATTATTCATAGTATTTATGCAGTATCAGTAGGATCAGGTCATATTCCTGCTGTAGGTGCATCGGGGGCGATCTCTGGCGTATTAGGTGCTTACCTGATACTCTTTCCTAGAGCAAAAATTCTAACTATCATAACAGCATTTTTTATTACAACTGTAAGAATTCCAGCTATTGCCTATATTCCGTTCTGGTTTATTCTTCAAATAATATTTAGTATTATAAACCCGGAAGGTGGTGTGGCATATTTGGCTCATATTGGAGGTTTTGTAGTTGGTGCGGGAACGAGTTATATTGCAAAGATGCTATTTCCATCTCTTTTCAAAGCAAAGAATTACGGCAACAACTTAATAAAAAAAGGTCCTAAAATCTATCCTAAAAAACTATCACAGGATGAAAATATTCATTCTTTATCTCAGCCAGATATAATTGAAAGAAATGATTTCTTTGAAATATTAATAGATTTCAAAGGATTGAATAATTACCAAAATTTGAGGACATATTATGAAAAAGCCTCAAATACTTTACAGATATTTTCAGGTTCAACTGTCGATCCTATTACATCTATTAAACTAAGAGAAAATATGGATGCTACTAGAATTCAGGATATATCGTATGTAAATGGAATCATTCGAGTAAGGATCTTAAAAAAGTAGCCCTAAATTTGATTTGAAAAAGTAATGTTGTTTAAAATAAAAAATTGATTGAAAGAACAAAGATTTATAAAATATTTTTTTGTCAACTATTGTGATGTCTACACAACCCACACCACGTGGGGATGATAAAATCTCGCGTCGAGATTTTTTAAAGTTATTAGCAGCAGCCGGTACAGTATTGACATTTACTCCATTTGTTGATTGGGGAAAATTTTTGCCAAATCCTAGTGGTTCAACTGATCAAAAAGCCAAAGTTGAGCTTCCTGATGGTTCACAGGCTAATGTAAAAACTTTTAAAGTTAATCATGCTGAGGCCATCATTTATCCAAAATCTGAAGATCCTGTTCTTAACAAAGAGGCATTTAGAACTTGGCAATTTATTCGTCTGCCTCCAGAATTAGGTGGAGAGAAAACTGATGCTTCTGCTTTTCGTGTATATAGTATGGTTTGTTTACATCTTTGGTGTTTATGGAAATATTGGCCTCAAGATGGGCGAAAAAGAGGAGAATGTCCGTGTCATGGAAGTTTATACGATCCATTGACAGGAGCAGCTTTTGCAGGGCCAGCCTCTCTTCAATCACCTCCTTCGAATGTTCTTCCGAGTCTAGACCTAGAGGTTGATAAAGATGGATATCTTTGGATATTACCTCCAAATTGGAGTGTAAATGGGAATGGGATAGTGGGATATGGCCGCTTCATTGCATAAAGAAAATAGTTTAGTTCGCCTTTTTCGGTGGATCTATGCTGGATTAGATAGGACCATATTTATGGGTTTAAAGTTTACCTTTCCAACTCGTTTTGTAAGCCCACTTGGATTTCTAGGAATGCTTACATTTGTAATATTTATCATTCTTGGAATTACTGGCGCTCTCCTGATGCTTTGGTATGAACCAATTCTTGATAGAGCATGGGATAGTGTAGAAAATATTAATGATTCTATACCATATGGTTTTCACCTAAGAAATATTCACTATCATGCATCCAATGCCATGGTCATGATGGCTATTCTTCACATGTATTATCAATATTTTAGCGGCAGATATAAAATAAGAAATGAAATTCTTTGGGTTACAGGGATTATCTTAGGTGTATTAACGATTTTAGAAGCTTTTACTGGGTATGATATAATATTTAGTGAAAGAGCAGAATTAGCCATATCAATAGCTGCCTCTCTCACTAATTCTATTCCGATTATAGGTCCGGATATGAGAGATGCATTTTTTGGAGCCGGATTCCATGATTTTGTTTTACGTTTTTATGCATTCCACGTATTCTTACTTCCAATAGCATTAATCGGTTTAATGACAGTGCATTTTCCTAGATTTCTAGTTTTTGATGTTCCTATGGTTATGGCTATTAGCGGGGCAATAATGATTACAGGAGGTGTATTTCCTGTTGAAATGGGTTTGAAATTTGATCCAAACGTTCCTCCTGGTATCACTGTGCCAGAATGGTATTTAACAGGTCTATATGCGTTCCTGAGATCTCAGTATGACAAATTCGTTACTGGTGTTGCCTGGCCTGGACTTTTCATATTTACCTTATTAATAATTCCATTCATTGATAAATACAAAAAATTTTCATGGAAGGATAGGCCAATTATCTCAGCAATAGGAATAACAAGCATTGCTCAAATTGTAGTTACCACCTATTGGGGATTCTACATAGATCCCGATAGGACAAAGTCTCTTTTAGAAAGATTGGTAATTGATCCAATTTTTCTTTACAGTGTAATGCTTGCCCTTGTTCCTTTATCTTTTGGATTTACTTATTTGATGATAAAGTTAGCCAAGAATGCAGAGGCCAATGCAAAGCGTCAGCCTAAGAAACCTGATAGCCCTATTACGTTAAATGAGAAATGGATATATTTCGTATTTATAGCATTAATCGGTTTCCAAATATATTTGAACATTGCAGCATATTATGCTCTGCTTGCTGGAATGAAGAATATATCTTTGTTCATTATTGGAATAATTATGCTGGTATTTGCTGGTATGTTCCATATCTATAGACACGGACGATCAATTGCTAATAATCCTCCTCCAACTTTACAAGAAAATGAAAAAGTAAAAGCACTACAGCTTAAGAGGAATCCAATAGACGAAGGTGACGGTAAACCTAAGTTAACATCATCAACATCAGAGAATGGAACTAGCAATATTAAGAATAATAGACTCCTAAGTAAAGTATTTGGAGGAACAGGTAAAAACAAAAACTCA
>DATFCH010000320.1:0-8021 GCA_035253345.1 Nitrososphaeraceae archaeon | reverse complement strand
ATAGTCAAGATGAAACAAAATATATAAAAAATAACAAAAATCGAATTTCAAATTTTTTAAATAGGTTAACATTAGGTTTAATAATATAATCATTAATATTTAACTGGTAAATTTTATAAAGTATTATTAAAAGATAAAAATGAAACATGACCGGAATGGTTTATTTGATTATTTATAGTATGCCTTAAATATGATCATTTAATATTTATCAACATTATTGACAGATCGGACGGATCAACTAAACAATGAAGAGAAGGATTCTAATATGGATACTGATTTGAATGGTGAAGAATTTACAGAAAATGTTGATGATGCTGTCGCTCGTATCCATGAAATTTCCTCTACTGAATCGATAGAATATAAAAAAGCATTAGACCTCTTGGATAAACTATTAATGGTAAGCCCTGATGATCCAAAAGTCTATTATGAAAAAGGGTTTTTTTATGAAATAGCTCAGAAATTTAATGATGCAATAAAATGTTTTGACCAAGCCTTAACTATTGACAAGAAATATTTCGAAGCATGGTACAGGAAAGGACTTTCACTTATTAGTTTAGAAAAATATCATGATGCAATAAAATGCTTTGAGGAAGCATTACTTATCAAACCCGGAAATATTAATGCCTTAAATGAAAAAGGATATTCTTTAAACAAGATTGGTCAATATGATAAGGCTGCCGAGGCTTATGAAGAGGTTCTTAAAATCAATCCTAATGATATACGGGCATTGAATAATAAAGGTGTAGCTTTAGCCAATAGCAATAATGCCAAAGGTGCTTTACACTACTATGATTTAGCCCTAAGTGTAAAACCTGACGATATTAATGCAATAACCAATAAAGGTGTTGCACTTTCAAGTCTAGGCAAATATGATGATGCACTATACTATTACGATATGGCATTAAGTATAACACCTAATGATATAAATGCTTTAAATAACAAAGGCATTGCTCTTGCCGGTCTAGGTAGATATGATGATGCACTTTATTATTACGATACAGCTTTAAAGCTAAATCCACTTATTTCCAAAACCTATTATAATAAAGGTATTACCTTAGCAAATGTTCTTCAGTATGAAGAAGCAATAGAATGTTATGATAAAGTAATAAGAATAGACTCTGATTATATAGATGCTTATTATAATAAGGCTGTTGCACTGGGATGCCTAGGAAATTATCAAGAGGCTCTAATATATTATGATGAAGTCATACGTAGAAATAGTGATTACATAAATGCGTATTATGGAAAAGGTTATTCATTGGATTGCCTACTCAATTATGAAGAAGCAATAAAATGTTATGACCAAGCTATAAGAATTGATCCTGACTTTGCTGATGCGTACTATGGAAAAGGAAAAGCCCTTGAAAAATTAGGAATGAATTCAGAAGCTATAAAATATTTGACTATTGCAAGGAAACTTGAAACTTTCTAATTGACAAAATTCCTTGAAAGATTTAGCTTGTATTTTGTTATCCTTATTTTATAAATAAAAGCAATAATAATTTTATAAACTTTCAATTTCATTCTAATTCATAAAGATGTTTTAAATAATTATTAAAAGAAATTGACAACCATTTTTATCATTATCTAACATATGATATATATATAGTTCGAGAAAAAAAATTGTTATAACTAGAAAAACTGTATATGGTAAATGTCCTCGATGTAGGACCAAAAGTCAATTAGAAGTTATATCTAATAATCCTGGTAAAGAAAAATTTAAATGCAATATATGTTTTCAAACCTTTGGAATAAATGATATGTAATTATTATTTGTTAAGCATTTTATATAAATAATAATCGAAATATTAAATTTAATTACAGATAAAAATAATTATAATATTCAGGTTGTATAATAAAATTTTGAGATTAGTATAGCTTATAAAGTAGTCATCTCTATATAAAGCAACAAGAGAATTTACGGCAGATTTGTTAAGTTAATTCACTATTGCTTCTCATATTTTCCGTGCTTTTGTAATTTAAAAGTGAAAATAAAATGAAATGTACGTTTGAAGATTTAGGAATAAGTGCACCTATTATAAAAGCACTTCATGAACATGGATATAAAGATCCATTTCCTATTCAGGAGGAATCTATACCAATTTTTCTAAAAGGTCTAGATATGATAGGACAAGCTCATACAGGTACCGGTAAGACGGCTGCTTATGCACTTCCGATACTAACAAAAATTAAAAATCATGTTCCAATACAAGCCTTGATATTAGTACCAACTAGAGAATTAGCTTTACAAGTTACCCATGAAATTAATAAATTTTCAAAATATATAGGTATTAGGACTATTTCGATTTATGGAGGACAAAGTATTTCAGTACAACAAGATCAGTTGCGAAAAGGAGTTCAAATAGTTGTTGCTACTCCTGGACGTTTAATAGATCATCTCAAAAGAGGATCGATTCAACTAGATAATGTCAAATATGTAATATTAGATGAAGCAGATAGGATGTTAGATATGGGTTTTATAGAAGATATCAAGTTTATACTTTTTTATGTGAATGAAAATCGACAAACATGTCTTTTTTCAGCAACTATGCCCTCTCCAATCCTTGATCTTGCACAAGAATATATGAATAATTATACTGAAATCAGACTCAATAAGGATGAGTTAAGCCTTGACACCATAGATCAATCTTACTTAATCGTAAGAGAAAACGAAAAATTTAAACACTTGTGTTCACTTATACGTAAAAGGAATCAAACACAACAAACTATTATTTTTGTTTCAACAAAGCATAGGACACAAAAAGTATATCAATTTTTAAAAGAAGATGGTTTCAAAGCAACCATGATCCATGGTGATCTTTCCCAAAAACAAAGAAATTATGCTATTCATAGATTTAGAAATGGCCTTGAGAATATTCTTGTAGCCACAGACATAGTAGCAAGGGGCATAGATGTTCCTACCGTAGGACATGTTATAAATTACGATGTACCTGAAGATCCAGACACATATTTTCATAGAATAGGTAGAACTGCCCGAGCAGGTGCTAAAGGTATAGCGATATCATTAGTTTCTAATGAAAGAATCGATACATTTACCAGAATAATGAGGAGAACAAAACAAAGAATGCATAAACTTAATGAAGAAATGGGAATAGAAATTCCAGTTGTTCAAAGAACATCATATCGTAATCGTTACCGGGATAGACCCTCTATTAACTACTATAACGGTACTACTAGTAGATCAAGCAATCATTATGCATCCAGTTATGGAAATCATCATCGAGGTAATGTCTATAGGCGTAGTAGCTTTTAATGATAATAGGGTAATTATCAGTTAGGTCAAAACAACAAAAATATACATTTTAAACCTATACTAAAGCATTAAAAGCCGTTAATTTATTTTTTTAAAATTATCTATTTAGTGTTTAAAACACAACATCAAGTCCATCGGTTATTTAAAATCATCATAGAACTTTATTAATATAATTGCAAAGTCTGTAAAAATAATTATGTATAAAAATTCAACTATTTCATATTTAATATTTGAATTTTAAGATTTAAATTTTTCTAGGATAGTTCTCTTTCGTTACTTCAACCCATAATGTTAAATGTTATATTGCATTTTTAGGATAAAAATTAGAATAATGAACGTATAGATGCAAAGGGATCATCTTCATTTTCTAGTCCGTTATCATCTTCATCATCATAGCCTTCATTTTCTCTATCATCATCATTATTATTCATAGGCGCAGGTATACCTTGATCAACTATATTGCATGTTCCATCTTTTCGATCTTGTTCTAAAGAATTAAAATCTACAATATCATCGTCATTATCGCAGAGGAACAAATCTGCTCCACGTCCACCTTTAAGCTCGTCCGAACCATCTCCTCCATCAAGTTCATCATCACCTTTGCCTCCATCAAGTTCATCATCACCTGCATCTCCATACAATAAGTCGGAACCGTCATCTCCGTCAAAATTATCATTACCATTTTTACCATAAATAGTATCATCACCATCTTCACCGTTTATTTCATCATCTCCCTCACCTCCACGAATTTTATCGTCGTTTATGGTCCCTTCAATTGAAACCGATACTTTTGGTGTTTCTCTGGAACTGCTTTCTGAAGCTTCGTTTTCTAAAATTAATGTAGAGTTAGTCTGAGCGTTAATAATTTGTAAACTTATCAAATTTAAAAACAATATTATAAAAGTTAACAGATACCTTGCCAAGTCTTTTCTATTAGATAAGAGATTGTTTACAATTTATATATATTTCAACACATTTCTCTTAATAAATTTTCAAATTTCGATTTCATTTATAATTTAAATAGTTTTGTTATATATTCTAATATATTTATATAGAAGAAATAGATACTTAATATCGCAACTTATTTGCAAATCTTGCAAAACTCCCATACATAATAATTTTAAAATATTTTGACATACAATGTAAAATTAATAGAATTATGTTACCGACAATTTTTATAAATTTCGTATAATATTCCATTGTTAAAATACAAAACATATAGAAAACTTTTTTCTCTGATTTCTCTATCATAGATTGAACTAGATCCTTTTACAAAAGTAGAGATTCAGCTTCAATCTCGTTATCTATAACCTTATTTAAAAAGTTTTCATCGATTGACTTCATAAAAAAGTATCTCTTTTGACTCAACGATAATAAATAAAATTTTCATTAATATCTTCCCCTATCAACTATAAATAATATTGTTAATTTATTTCTGAGGAATAAATACTACTAGATACGTTCAGGCTACAGCACCTCTCCAGCTTAACTGTGGATCAGAATAGTAAGAATTGGTAATTTTTAGATATTTTCGACTAAATTATCATTTCTAAAAAAATTATCTAAAAGTTGAATTATCCACAATTAACATCTGCTATAACTACAACAATCTCGCCGTATTTATATTTAATATAAAAAAATTTAAGTAAAAATAGGGAGATCAGAAAATTATATCTCTCTATATTTTAACTCGTGAATGTCTTTTTTATTTATTTAGAGATTCACTTTGAGTCAAAGTTAACTACACATTATTTCATTTAATAAAAGTTTTCTTGATTTTTTAATCAGACTGATTATACTCTATTAAAAATATTAAATACTATTTATATTGAAATTATTTAAGATAATATTTGTTGTGACCGATAAAGAGGATAATTCTTCATCCAATAAACTAAATAAAGATAAAGAATTCCTTAGTGTGACAAATGACCTGGTTTTTCAAGAAAAAAAACGTATTGTATTAACCTCTATGATTGCATCTGGCTGTCTAGCCATACTTAAACTTGTAATTGGATTTTCAACCAATAGTTTAGGAATTCTTTCAGAATCATTTCATTCAGGATTAGATGTTCTGGCAGCACTAATGACTTTTTATGCAATCAGAGTTGTAATCAAACCCCCCGATGCAAAATTTACATATGGTTATGCAAAAATCGAAAGTTTTTCTAGCTTAACTGAAATAATATTACTCTTTCTCGTTGCCGGATATATTTTTTATGAAGGACTTGAAAGAATTTTTATCAAAAGTATTGAACCTGAAATAACATTTTTTTCATTCGCAATCATGATTATTTCCATAATAATAGATTATTGGCGATCCAAAAAATTATTTAAAGTTGCTAGAAAATATGGTAGTCAGGCTATTGAAGCAGATGCTTTACATTTTAAAGCTGACATGATCTCCTCTTCAATTGTTATTGTAGGATTGGTTGTTGTATTGCTTTTGAAAATACCAAATGCTGACGCATATGCTGCTTTAATTATTGCATGTATGATAATTTATACCTCTTTGGGTTTAGGAAAACGAACAATAGATGTCCTGTTAGACAAAGCTCCAAAAGGGATTAATCATATTATCATGGAATCAGTTTTAGGGTTAGAAGGAATAGACAAAGCTCATGATATTCGAGTCAGGAATGTTGGTTCAAAATTATTTATTGACCTTCATATAGAAGTACCAAGAACATCGACTAATGATAAGGCACATAAAATTGCTACTAGTGTTGAAAACAGAATAAAACACGTAATACCGAATTCAGATGTTTTAGTTCATGTAGATGCAATTGAAACTGAATCTGAAACAATAACTGATATAATACGTTTAATTGCATCTGAAACGAAAGGAATTAAAAATGTTCATTCAATATATCTTTCTCAGCTACCAGGAGAAATTGAAACACTCCCTAACAAGGATTTCTCTAAGAAATTTACAAAGATTGATAGATCATCAGTCAATCCAGACTCTATTAACAAGATTAATCTTGAAAATAAAAATATGAATAGATTATTACATTTATACCTTGATGTCCAAGTGGATAGTGGGTTAGGACTTAGGTCTGCACATAATCTTATAGAATCATTTGAAATAAAAGTTAAAGAAGAAATTCCAATTATAAAAAATATTACTACACATATAGAATTTGAAAATGAAGAAGAAAAAATTATTGGTATTGAAAAAGAAGTGAATTCACTGTATATAGAAAAAATTCGTAAATCATGTTTTAAAATTAACGGTGTGGTGGATTGTAAGGATATTGGGATAGTAGATATTGGCAAAGAGCAACACATTACATTAACAATAATTATTCAATCTTCTCTTCCTAATGACCTCACAGTTTATGATGCCCATCATATTGCTACGGATGTACAGCAAATGGTAATACATGATACTGGTGCTACAAGAGTCGTTGTGCATACAGAACCATTATAACAATTTTTCAATACCTATTCAGCTCTATTGATTCAAAAAATTATTCACATATCATTCCTGAAATACTGAAATCATTTTTGTTAGAAGAGATATCATTGTATATTGATACAAAGGATTTTATCTAGTCATATACATGAAATAGGTTTCATATATTTTATGTGCATGAATAATAGTGACCACAATTTTATACTCTATCTGTGAGGTTTGGATATTTTATTTACATCAAAATTGTATGTTGATTGTAAAAGATGTATTACTTTCACTATATCATGTTATTCCGGATACATCGTTTTACAATCTTTTTATATTGTATGTTTTTCATATTTCTATATTAGTAAACGATAGATTCATCAGCGATAAATGTTTCTCTTATTTTAATATCCAAGCACAGAACAATGAAATTACTCAATACAAATCTTTAACCTGAAATCCTAACTGTCAATCTAATAACAGTTTCAAATATATTGAATACAGACGACCCTTCCTTTCGTAGATTTGAAAAGAACCGAATTTTTTAATTCTGTTCCAAAACAAAAATGATTTTTTTATTGTTTTTGAAGATAACTCATATCTCTGATGCAAAGGTTCATTCCAAGAAAAATAACAACTCAAAAAATATTTTATAAAAGTGGATATTCTGTTTCTTTGGAATAAAATTTTCATAAATAGAAATAGAATATATATCTATATTTGGAGCATTAATTCAATATAATGATGTATCCCTGATTCTAGAGTCTATGGGCTTTTATACTTATCTAATTCTATAGAAACATAAATAATATCTATTTTTTTAATCTTGTAAAAAACCTTCATTAATAGGGAAGATAGACCATATTTTCTGTTTAGTGCATCAATTGTAGAATTATCTAGATCTTTTTCAATTTTTGCTATCCCTTCATGCCAATAACCCTTTATTTTTCCACGTATATCGCATTTAGCAAATTTTACCCTATTGTTAGTTCTTATTCGTTTTATCTTACCTGAGTTACTGCTGGTTCTGAAAAAAATTTTATCACCTTTAATAATGAACCATACAGGAGTTGATATTGCCTTCTTATTCTTTTTGTAGGTTTGAATATTTATATAGCGTGCATTTTCAAGACTTTCACTATTATTATAACTCTCGTTCAAATCTATAGTTGTAATATACAATTATTATTATTTTACTGTTATAACGGTCCTGTTAACTTAATGATAAATCTATAGCTGTGAATGTTCTATTTTTAATCTGTGACTATTAGATTATTTGAACGAAATAGAACATCCACTGTTATTGTATTATACTCTTTGTATTTGTATTTTCTTGGCTTAAGTTTA
>DATFCH010000319.1:0-3578 GCA_035253345.1 Nitrososphaeraceae archaeon | reverse complement strand
ATGACCAGTATAACAATATTTTAGGAAATTTAGAATAACTTTATAAAATATTATATTCAATCTTGATTTAAGATATACACTAAAATATTATAGTCACATGAATTGGAAGTATTTTCGAAAGTTTTTTTACCAAGATGTGTATTTTAGTAATCCTTCTCTTCTATTAGTCTCTTCAAAATCTTATAACATGTATGTTACGATAATAAAATCTTTAAATAAACATCTTCATAGTAAAGGAATTTCGACTAATAAGGTTCTTCCCAAAAACTCACTTAATATGTTCTTTTTTTAAGGTTAAGAAAAGGTTTTGGTAAGACATTGTCTTTGCCAATTAACGTTACTTGTGTTTTAAGTGGTTTCTTTAGACAATTCTAATAGATCATCTTTTTTTGTTCGTTTTAATATATTATTTAGATAGTTGATAACTATTAAATCTTCATCAGGTGTAGTCTTTCCTTTGATAAGCCTAATTTGATATAATGAGATCCAAGCCCAAATCCAATTTTCTTGTAATAATGCTTCATTCTCAACTGCATATTGATTACGTCTATGCCAATATCCGATTATAATTGCAAGTGGTACATAGATCAAAAAGAAGACTATGACAAATAGCGGTAGATTCAAAAAAGTAGAAATAAAGGGGATTTTCAGTATTGCAAAATTATAAACTATTAATATAAAATTAACTAGTGTTAGAAGGAATACCAAATAGACTGAGTGACCGTTTCTGAAATCGAGCCAGCGTCTCCTAATATATTGATTCTTTACATTCATACAATGATGATATCCTACTTTAATTTAAGTCTCTGTAAATATACCTCAATACAAAATTCCATTTATTTAAATTCATAACATTTACTATAACAAATCTATAAAAGAAATTAACTATAATATTAAAAACACATTTATTTAAATGATTATATGGGTTCCTATAGTGTCATTTTAACTTGTAGAAATTCAGAGGAAACTATAGTATCTACTTTAAATTCTTTGAATGAACAAAGTGTTAAACCTGAATATATTATAATTATAGATGATGGTTCTAAAGATAAGACACCTAATATTTTGAAAGATTTCAAATTGAGGAGTAACAATTTACACATAATTACTAATCCTGATATGGGTTATAATATTGGTAGGGTAGTACAAAATTGGAATAAGGCTATAAGACTTGCTAAAGAATTTAAACTTAAAGCAGTAGATTATCATATGATTTCTGCTGATGACACTATATACGAGAAAGATTATTGCAAAAAGATAATTCGATGTATGGATTTTGATCACTCTCTTGTCATTGCTTCTGGCAACTACGATAACAATAATTACGCAACTCCTCATGGAGCAGGTAGATTAGTTCGAAATTCGTTCTTCAATTTATTTTATGAGTTCTATCCGGAAAGAATGGGATATGAAAGCGTGATGTTCTATTATGCTATTGAACATAATTTCAAATACCGTATTATCAAAGATGCAACATTCGTTCATACCCGAAAGCTAGGTTCAAATCATAATTTTTATGAATTTGGAGCTAGCATGCGGACGTTGGGATATCATCCAATACTAGCTTTAGGCAGATGTCTGATTTATTTTGTATCGGGACAACCTATTGGAAGATTAGGATCACTTTCTATGCTATATCATTACATGACATACAAACCTAAAACAGAAGGTTATGATAGTATTTTTGATAATACAACTAGGGAAGTTGTAAGAAGAATTCAGAAAAAAAAAATCAGAGGATTAATTAATAAAAAGAAAAGAATATTCATGTATAATACATAAATAATTGACAAAATTCTTTATACATTTTTGAAAATCCTTACAATAATTTAACGTAATTTTTATAGAACAAAAAAGGAATAGAATATTAAGTTTTATATTTGTAAATTAAGGTTAGATTTGTAATATTATCAGTTAAAAGAAAAATTGAATTTTATCATAATAACTTTGACACCAAAGATAATGATAGTACAATAGATCTGAAGAAATTGTTAAATTAATTAAAGTTAGGTCTATAGCTTATTTTTTGAACTCAATTCTAAGGTAATAAACATTTTATACCAAATTTCTAAACTAAGGAGTTGTAACATTTTACTAATGTATCGTACGTCAAGAGTCTCTTCGATTCTTTTTAATGATCTTTTATAGAAATCTCTTCTGACCAATTTACTTTCAAAGATTTGACCTTTATCGAGATTAGAAGTCACTATTTCCTTTCCTTCCCTTATCCAAAGATTTCTAATATCTAGTGAGAAACCTAATTTATTCTTGGAAATGTTATCTGCTTCCTTTACCAAAAGTATTTTTCTTAATGGAATTTTACCTTGATTTTTAGTATAGTTATACTTTGCAGATGGAGGCATTTTAGTAGACATATCTATAATAGAAGGATCAAGTAATGGAGTAATTCCTATTAAATTAAAAAGATCTAGGAATTTTTTTTGGGTAGGAACGAAATCATACATTAGTTTACCATAATAATCAGCCATAAAGACTTGATCTAAAGGTGCAAGATCATTATCAAAATACACTTTTAACAGAGAGTAAATTTGTTCCCAATCAAAGCGCAATGATTTATCAAATAGTATATTTTGATCTGGAACCCAGTCTCTTTCATGACATTCAAGATATAGCCTGACTTTATCTCGCCAACTGAATTTATAGTTATAATTATCTAAAAATTTTTTATATCTGAATGAATATCCTCCAAATAATTCATCACCTCCATCCCCAGTAAAAATAATATTTGAAAAATCTTTAGCTTTTTTTATAAAATAGTATTGATATAAATTCCACCTAGGCTCCTTAATGATGCTTATAAATAAAGGTAAATCACGTAGAGGATTATCTACAATCACCTCATGAAGGCTGGATGAAGGATAATTTTCCACTATTTTTTTAACTGTTTTTGCTTCAGAAAATTCATCAAAAGTAACTGTTATGCAATGTATTTTAAGATTTGGAAATTCCGCACTAAGCAATGATAATATCAAATTTGAATCAATGCCTGAACTTAAGGCCAATGAAATATTAGTAGGCTTTAGTTTTAAGATATTTTTTTTTATTAATTTTCTAAGTTGAGTTTCAATATCCTTGAAAGAGGGATATGGTTTGGATCTATCTTTCATCGATTCGTATGTTATATGCTTGATTAGTTTTGTTCGAGGCTTGGACGGATCGTATCTTAATGTCATTATGTTACTTATATTAGGAAATGATTTTTCTATCTGTTGCATATAAAAAAAAATTATAGCTAAAGATAATATAACTAGTGATTTATTTTCACTTAAAAGTTACAATTAAAATTATACCTTAACTTTTTTACATGAAAATATAAAATTAAATTGTCCAGTAACAAACTAATTAAAATTCTGCAACATTGAAAATTTTATTTATATTCTAGATTAAATTAAAAATATGATAATTAAATAAAATCTTATCAGTGCATTTAATCTCCATCCGATCTCATTCAGCATAAGAATTTTCTCTTACTTGCCTATTCTTATAGATTCTAGACTTAGTTAATTTCTGACTAATATACTTACATTTAATGGTCAATTAAATAATAGAAATAATAG
>DATFCH010000318.1:0-2180 GCA_035253345.1 Nitrososphaeraceae archaeon | reverse complement strand
AGCTTAAATATTGGCAATTTACAGTCTACATATTTCTTCAATTATTTCAAGGATTTTATCAAATATCTCTTTCAAATATGAACGCAATTCTCTAAATTTGGTATAAATGGATCTAATTGCTTTACCTGTTTTAGGATCCAAAACGTGTTTTCCATTTTGAACTTTAAGATAGATTGATTCACTAAGATCAGTAGGGCATCTGGGAGATAATCATAACCTGGTCCTAACAATAGCACATGAATGTTCTATCCATTATTTAATTTCTGTATTCACTGAAATCATAATACCAATGGCTAGTAAATTTATTCCGTTGAGATCGTTGGGAATTCAAATATTTTGAAAGTTCGGCGTTAATTTGTTTGATATGACATCTTAGACAATCTTTATGAATGGGTTCATTAGGATTGTCTTTATGATCCATATCAACTCGCTTGAAATCAATACCTGCTTGATAGATTTGGTTTATTGTATGAGCAAGAGAGTCCAAAAAACTAGACAAATTGAAAATGATGTTTTCTATCATAGTCCTTTTTAAAAAATTTTAATCCCATCAGTTAACGAGAATACTTCATTTAAAATAAAATAAAAAGTTTAGCAACCTCTATTTTGTATTTAATTGTATGAAGGGAATGATGTAAAATTAGATTATTTTTCTACTTTGGATCTAAGGTAATTAAATTGTGGAGTTTAACGAAATTGGCATTTTATCATTGAGAGATGTTGAAGTATGTCTTTCTAGATACAAGATCATAAGATAAAAAAAATGATTTAACTAAATAATAATTAACTTGCTATAATAACCTATTTTGAACTTAAATTTGTTAATTAACATAGTTAATCAAATTATAAATAAATAAATCAAGAACTACCTTACACAACTTACTATAAACCTAACCATAACATCCTCTATGGTATGATAATAATAGTCTATCGTTAGAGGATTATGGGTTTATTATCAAAAGTTAATATATTTAATGAAATTATAATATATTTTTAAGGAATAAAATTACTTTTTCTATTGTTTTTACTATAACTATCTTTCTTATACATCGGATAATAAATATATTAATCTTATAAATGATAGATGAATATGAGTAATGGAACCACTTTTCTAGTCTTTTACAGATTCAGACCTTTAGATTCTGAAGAGAAGAATATAGCAAAGCAAGAATGGGAAGATATTAAAAATACCTTACCTGATAACATTGAACTAATAGGCGAATTCAATCACGCTTGGGGAACAGAATATAACGGATTTTTAATGTTTCAATCTGAAACAAGCGATATGTTTTTGGAATGGTGGTCTGGATTCAAAGATAAAATCAGATGGTATGTCGAAAAAACTCACACAATAGTGGCTCGCAGAAGGTGAAATAACATAACCTTTATTTTTTAATATATATTATTTTAAAATTATTTAAAAAAAGATTTGATAATTCTAATTTGTGGATTACCAGGAACTGGTAAGACCTTTTTAGCTCATGAACTTTCCAAGCATATTGATAGTACTGTACTTTCGACAGATAAAATAAGGAAGGAGTTAATACCAAAACCAACCTATGCTCCATGGGAACGAAGTCTAATTTACGACGTATTATTTTTGCTAGTAAAATATTTACATAATTCGGGAATTAATTGTATTTTAGATGGGACATTTAATATGGAAAAATCCAGATATGAAGTCAAAAATTTTTTAAATCTAACCAAGAAAGAATTCTATATTATTGAGTGTATTTGCCCAGAAGATATTATCATTAGTAGATTATTATTAAGAAAAGGAGATTATTCAGACGCAACTGTTTCAATATATTTGAAAATGAAGAGAATTTACGAGAAAATAAGAGAGAATCATATATCAATAAATACTGCAAAACCAATCGATGGGAATATAAATAAAATCTTGGAATATGTCTATGGATCAAAAAACGATAAAGTAATAGGAGATAATAGGACTAATAAATAATCTAATAACTCATATCATAAATTAAGACTATTAATAACAATACTTATTGAGAGATTTATAGTTGTATAATATTCCGTTTTACCTTGGATTCAATATTATGATAGATATAATTAGAAAGAAAACTTAGGGAGAAATTCCAATCATTTTTGGAGGAAAGTTGTTATAAATATTGAATAAAATATAAATAATAAGGAAGATCGAAAACCCAGAAAATGCG
>DATFCH010000317.1:0-5295 GCA_035253345.1 Nitrososphaeraceae archaeon | reverse complement strand
CAACACCATGATGAACATGAATTCAAAAAAATTATAGATGAATTTATACTATCTTCATCAAATAATGAATCAACGAAATATATTATAAAAAATATAGATTTTGAGGCATTCAAATTGGGAATTACTTTTTATCAGATGATGTTCATATTAATAAAAAGAAATGCTAGCAGTAAGAAAATCTAGTTCATAGTAAACGACGAATTCAAACTAATAATCAAATTTAGATTTTTATGCAATTTTAAAAAATAATAAAAACAGATGAAAAATAGTTCCTAATATTTATTTTCGTTATGATAAGTAGATGGAAAGAATATTAAAAAAACTAGTTAGATAGGAATCGATTAGTCCTTTCCTATTTCATTAAACATTTATGCTGATTCTAGTTTTTGTTTTACTGTTTGTGCTGCTTGTTGTAGTCCTTGTTGAATCTTGTTGTTTGCTTGATCTCCTGAAAGAAAATTAGCAATCTTTCCTGTTGTCGGTAGTTCATATTCTATCTCATGTCTAACATTTGTGTTATTACCATTGTTTCCTTGTTCAAATACTTGAATACTTTTCCATTGTTTGAATGGTCCTTCTTTCTGTTCTGTCACAAGTCTTTTATTTTGTTCCTTTTCAATAACTTCTAGAGTCATTTCTTCTTCTCTTCCCATATATTCTCCTTTTACTTTCATTTCTGATCCTTCTTCATTTTTAGACTCAGATATTGATTCTGATTCTTTAACAATATCTTGAGGCCATGCTTTTTTTATATTGTCTGGATTAGTGTAGTATTCAAACACTCTGTCTACCGGTGCATTAATATTTATTTCATATTTAATTTCTGTCATGATGTCATCGGTGTTTTATTATAGATAAATGTTATAATATAATTGTCTTATTTATGCACTAGAAATAAAATTAACTGCAAAAGAGTATAATATCAGATAAAATTGTTTTTTGAGTTTGGTTTAATATAGTATCAAATTTTGAGAAATAAATTAATATAATCCTTTTTCTTATTTATTTTAAGAGTATTAATAATAAAGATGATAATAAATATAAAGTATTCTAATTCTATTATGTCATAATTTAATATATAGTTCATCCATCTTGTATATAATATTAGAAATATACTAGTCTAAACTATCCAGATATGTTGTCTATATATGAGGAACGTATTACTTTACCTAATGACTAAAAGTACAATATGATTAGTTTGTTATTTATTACATATTATGTTCTTGTTTTTGATGGTCACCTAATTTATCTAAGCTATCAAAAGTTTTTTTGCATAGATCGCATATTAATGGGTTTAAATTATCATCTACATAGTCTAACCCAGGTTCGCCTTGGTCCATATTTAACTAATTACAATATACTTTATTAAGGCTATTTTAAAACTTTGAAAAATTATCAAGAATTTTCTGGATTTAGACAAAAACTGCTATATACACTTGAAAAAACTCAATATAGATACTTACTCCGAAGAATTTTAATAATGTATTATAGATAAAATCCTCTCTGAAAGACCACAGATTTGTAATTATTTGTGTATTTAACTGGTTTGATATTTTATAGAAAGATTTAATATAAAATTATCTTATTGACAAGAACAAATTTCTGAAGAACAAATGACAGATAATAATAATTGTAGATAAAGTTGCATTCAAAAAGTTGTGCCATATAGTTAGTTCTGTTTGATTAGCTAGTCAAGGAGAGATCCTTATCATTTATAAAAGTAGAAATAAATTATTTACTAACGATAATGAATATTTTAAATTAGTTATTGCAAGTCCAACAATAAAAGATATTTTTTATCCAATTGTTAAATAAAATATTTTCAATCATAAAACATGACATCAACAAAAGAAAATAAAAATTACAAAGGAAAAGATCCAATGTCACCCGAAGAGATTACCTCTCATGAACCTACCGCAGTACAAAGAGGTCAAGATACTGGTATTGTAGAAGGTGGAGATACAGGAACTAACACACAAGAAGCAAAAGAAAAATATAGAAAAGAAGGTATGACAAAAGTATAGAAATTTAGGTTCATTGAGGCTCATTTTTTATGGCCTCTAATCTGGTTTTTCAGTCAAACGAACTCCAGATAGAACCTGTTAATAAGTCAAACTAAAAATTAGTTTGATATACTTTTATACAAATTTTCTTTTATAATATCTTTCTTTTAGTATTATTAATTGAATTATCTTATCGTAATGCATGATATTCAAATTAAATAGCAGTAGCAAGAAATCAATATATTGAATCAGTTTCAATAGATTATACCTTCATTAAATCTTGGCAAATAGCCAAATAGGTATAGTCTGAATATATTATTATTATAATATCTATAACCAAGCCAAGTCACCCTATTATAGTAATAATAGTTCAGACTATGAAATACAGTAAGTAACATAATTCTTCAAGTACTATATAATATTCAATAAATTATTGTATGATGAGTTTAAAATATACTTCAAATGTGTTATCTAATTCCAGTTTAAATCATCTTAGTCAAAGAACAATTGTAATAATGATAGGAGCTGTTATTATGACGTTAAGTTTTTTGGTGCTATAGCTGTGGGATCAATTGTAATCAATGACGGCGTAAATTATAAATTAACACTAGAGGCTAATATAGTTACAAGATTATATTGAAACAACATCATGAGTCAATACTAATCTTCTCATCTGATCTTCAGATAATTCCGCTATATGGCTATCATTATAAACGCATACTCCAAGAGATGATTTATTGAATTTAGGTAAAAATACACATTCTAAATCAATTAATTCATCAATTAAACCATATTCAAAAAAACAATCCATCATACAAAAGACTCGTATTCCTTTCCTTCCTTCATCTCTTATAACATGATCTATTATATCATGGAGTTTTTGCTTATGTGATTCTTTAATATTTGTTGTTGTTGTTGCTATATTTTTTTTATTATTGGTATCACTATCATCATCTCTTTTTTTGTTAAATAGTAAATACCAATCTTCATTATTAGTAATCTTTAACAATCCATTATTCTGTAACTTATTTATATCAAGATCATGGAATTTCATTTGAGACTGTAGATAAGAACGTTCAATATCGTTGTTTAATACTAATATAGTTACTTCATTATTTTTTATTCCTCTCTTTAGAAATTTAATTGCATCATTAATCTTATCCTCAATAGAAGAGTAGCTAATTATAGCATGATCTTTTAATTTTAGTCTATCAATTTTTCCTTTTTTCTTATTTATAGAAATTAAATCTATTAAGTCATATGCTGAAAATGGTTGAATGCGAATATCTTCTATTTTTGTAGATATTTTATTTAATAGAAAGTTTTGTATCATAGATTCAGAGGGTAATATAAAAAATATTCTTTTATCAGCAAATATTTTCTTAATTTTTTCAATAATGGTTATAGTAGTCGGTATTGGATTGATCTTATTACTATATGCTTTTTCTATTATTTCCATGGAAATATCTAAGATAACTAATTCTACATTTCTAAGTTTAGTTTTATTAATATTCGTAATAAGATTCCGAAAGTCTTTCCAAGTTAGTAATAATATATTATAATTATTTATTTTGTAGTTGTTGAATTCTTGCTGGTAGTGTTGAATATTATCTGTAACTAGAACTATTGTTTTTTTCTTATTTTGAATTTTATTGTTGTTATCTACCAATAGTTTATCATACTCCTCATTTCATAATCTTTATTTTTCTAGGAGGGGAATCAAATTTTGACTCTAATATTCCGTCTGAATTACAAATAATATAATGGTTATCCTTTATTCTATGTCTGTTGTATTTAAAAAAAGTCTTTTGAAAATTATTACAATTGTATAAACATAGTAATGATACATTAATCCATGTGTTCATTCAATTCTTTTATTGTTCTATTCCATCATTATCTAAAACAACACATTGATAGTTTCTAAGAAATAAACATTCGTTCTTCCTTCTTTTTTCTAAATTATCAATTATCCATTATTTCATTAATATACTGGATGAAATTAAGTCTCTTCACTTAATGGATGTCGAGAGTATCTTATCTTTAGAATTAGCATAAATATATTCAATGCTACTCCTATAGAATTGCCTATAATTATTACAATATCCTTTCTTCCAATTCCATACACCACCCATAAGGAGAGACCAATAATTAAAACTAGAATAAATCGTATAGATATATCATCTGACTTTTTTGTCTTTAAGGCTTTTTTCATTTGAGGTATTGTACTAGATACTGCAAAAGCTGTAGCCATAAAACCAATAATAGGCCATAAAATATCTGCTATCATGTATATTTCACTATTCTTTAGATCTTATCATATAGATAAAACAAACAGGTAAAACAGAACCATTATTTGACTCATGAAATTTTTTGTTGAATGATACGCATATGATCATATATATTATCTTTTTATTTTTATATCTTATTCTTACTAGGCTATATTCGATACTTTATCTTAAAGTTTTTTCTAGTATTATACAAGATTATTAAAAAAATTTAAAAAAATTGGTATTTATTGTCCAAACGGAGCTTGCAATTCTGTACCTACTACTACACTAGATGGATTAGGGTCCGGATCATTTTCTGGTTCTGCAGTGACAAAAAATACAGAATATGTATATGGGTTAACCATTGTTTGGTTAATAGCAAGTGTTCCGTTCTCATCAAATTTACCTAGACTAAGAGAATAACCTGATGCATCTCCTTTATCTTCAAACCATCCTTCATAAACTTGTCCCTCTGCTACTGGTTCAGTCATTTGAGCATTTGCAACAACGGTATCATTTTTAACATTTAGATCAAGAGTTCCTTTTTTATCTCCACCAGATATCTTGTCTCCTTGTGGAGTAGTCAAATCTAGAGTTGTGCTTTGTGCAAATATAGGGGCAGTAATTCCTATACTTAAGACAGTTACAATTGTTAAAGTTAGTAGAATAGATTTCATTAATGTAGAATGTAAAATATAGTTAATATCAATTTAATTCGGATGTATCATATCTAAAAATAGATAAGAAATGATAATATCTTTTAAATAATGAAATTGATTAAACAAGAAAACCTGCTCATTCAATATGTAATTTCAAATTAAATTAAATTAAATTAAATGCAAAGAATCCTTGTTGTAAAAATAACAATACAAACTAAAAGTGTACTAAATATGGTATATGATTATATATTCAAACCTTTTTTATTTATAGTTAATTAATCAGTTAATAACAAAAAATAGATGTCATATAATGATTTTACACATTATTGGCACCTATACACAATTATTTGAGATTTACATCCCTTC
>DATFCH010000316.1:0-2234 GCA_035253345.1 Nitrososphaeraceae archaeon | reverse complement strand
CCAACAAAATTACGTATTAGGAAATAGTGCATGTTTACTTTTCTTCTTAGTCACAATATATGAACTTACTACTAAAAAAAATGAAGTGTGTTGTAGTTGGTGCAGGTGAGAAAGATTACTCGGTTAAAAGGATACAATTTTCGCTATTTTAAACAAAAATTTATAAACCATTAGGAGTTTCTGGGTTGTCTACAGCTACTTTTCTCTTGCAGCATATGAAGGGAATTAAAGTTTACCTGGTTGCAAACCATTTTCCGGGAGATATATCTGGCGAATATACTAGTCCTTTGTATAGATCAATGTGTTTTGAATTATATGGCCTCATTAAAGTTATTAATATGGAAAAATATTTTTATTAGATCTGGTGCAAACTGGAGAAGCTATGCTGCGAAGGATGACTTAAGACAACAAAGTATAACAAAATTTTATTATTGATTGATTTATTGTTTTATTAAGTCGCGAGTTTTGATTGAGTTGTATTTTAAATTGTATTACTTTTGTAATCTAAAGAATATGATAAAGAAACATTTAGCCATTTTTGGGAACTGACTAAGACAACCCCAAATAAATCAGGAATTATGGTTATTGATGAATTTGAATATTGGGAACAAGAATTTCCTGATTTATGGTTTAAGAATATAGTTCATGAAGTAAAATCTTTATTTGTATTATTCGCTAGTAATGCGTGTGGTTGATTTTCCGTTCATAATGTAATTTAGTTTCGAATTTTGAAAAAAGAAGAACTGCCTATTGGTATCGAGTTTGGAGTAACCTATAAAACAGGTAAATGTGTTGTATATAATGTTTAATGATCATTTTTTAAAATTATTACACTTTTAATTAATTGTGATATTTTTATCAAGTTTCTATTAATCCATCAGTTTACCTTAGTTATCTTCTTGATATTTTTATTTTCTTGGGAGGAACTAGTCAACGGGTCAAATTATCACACTTAAATGATTGTATCGAGCGTGATACTGATGTTGTGATAAATTGTACAGGAGTACATGCCAGAACGTTTGGTGGTGTTGAAGATGAAGAAGTTTATCCAACAGGAGGTCAACTTGTGATTATGCAATTACCTCGAACGCATTTGAATTGGGCTTTTTTAAAACACCCTGCCTTTAGTAATAATGGAAGGCCATTATCAGGTATTCAAATTTTAATTCATGTGGTTTAAATTTCCTTGTAAGTTTGTTATTGATATTATGTATTTAAGGGAAAGGTATGACATATATGATTCCACGTAACAATGGAGAAGTGGTTTTAGGCGGAACTTACGTGAGTTTATTTTTATCATTTTGTATTGGTTTAATTTTCTCACTTAATTTAAATTTAAATTATTGTAGGATGAATATAACTAGTAAGAATTGAGCGATGTATTTTTTCTTTATTAGCAAGGTCATATTTAATACTATATAATTAGTTCGACAGATGTTGATGATAGCACGACTGAAGCAATAATTCAACGTTGTATAGCAATTCGTCCAGATCTCTTTTCACCGGACCAAAACAAGTTTATAATCAAGCGGAGCACAGTTGGACTCAGACCTAGTCGTAAAAGTGGTATAAGAGTTGATGGTGAATGGATAAGTACGCATGAGATTATGAGATTATATTTTTAAATTACTACTATCTCAATTTTAACATTTAATTTTGTAAAGAATTTGAAAAATTTGGCAAAAAAGTTCTTGTTTGTCATAACTATGGTCATGGAGGTGCAGGTAAATATAAATTTTCTACTTTTTTTTTTATTGTCACAATTTGTTAATTTTAGCATGAACTTAGGCTTTCAGTCCAGTTATGGAACCGCAAAGCACGTGATTGACGTTATGAAAGATATGTTAGAAAAGCAATAACAATACTTACTAATCTAGCAATATAACTCATTAATTTATATGTTTATTATATATTTATTTACGACAGCAACAATTACTTTTTCAATCACATTTAATAAAAAATTTTTTCTTACTGATTATACAAGTGGTTTTACATTTATCGCAACTAAATTTAAAATAATTCGTGTCAAATTTCAAATGATGCGAAGTGAAACGTAGATTTCGATTCCAACATATTTTTCTTAGTTATATTATTTGCTCTTTCCAATTTTTCTGGAGTTCTCACGCCCTCTACAAAAATCGGCATGTATTTTTTTTGCAACGATAACCAGAAAATTATAGATCTTTTTATCATATTGCATTATGTATTAAACTACAGAAATATATTTGATTAGC
>DATFCH010000315.1:0-4315 GCA_035253345.1 Nitrososphaeraceae archaeon | reverse complement strand
AGTGGTATAGTATATTCATTAATAGACTATTTAAACTAAAATTGTATCTATATATCGTTATTAATGTGCTCTATAATAGGATATATTGGAAAATTTTCTGCAGCATCCGTTCTTGTTAAAAGTTTGAAGAAAATGGAATATAGAGGATATGATAGTGTTGGCATAGCAACTCTTGAAAGCGATAAAATCCTTGTCCGAAAAGGCGTTGGTAAAGTGATAGAAGTAGATAACTCTTTACAATTATATAAAATGCCAGGACAAATAGGAATAGGACATACTCGTTGGGCTACTCATGGTGGTATAAATAAGTCAAATGCACATCCTCATGCAGATTGTGATAATAACGTAGTTGTAGTTCATAATGGAATAATAGATAATTATCAACAATTAAAGAATAGTCTTATACAACAAGGTCACATTTTTCAAAGTCAAACTGATAGTGAAGTAATTGCACATTTGATCGAAACTTACCTTAAAAAATTCGATATCAAAAGGGCTATTATTGAAACATGTAAAGAAATACAGGGTTCTTATGCTTTTGTTGCAATATTCAAATCTGGGTTAGTAGCTGGTACCAGATTAGACGAACCATTAATTATTGGAATTGGTAATAATGGTAATTTTATTTCTAGTGACGTATTGGGATTTTTAGAACACACTGATAAGGCCATTTTCCTTGATAATCACGATATCGTTATTCTTGACGATCAAAATATAAATTTATATGACTTTAGCGGTAATGCTATCTCAAGGCCAATAACTCAAGTCGCTTGGGAATTAGGAGATATTGACAAAGGCAAATATGCTCATTATACAATAAAAGAGATTCATGAGCAGAAAAATTCTATACCTTTTGCTTTACAGATCGACAAAAAGTCTGTTGAAAGGGCAATTGATCTTATTTCATCCTCAAAAAATATTTTTATCACAGGAAGTGGAACTAGTTATCATTCTGCATTATTAGCAAAATACCTTTTCTACAAATTTGGTGAGATAAGAACAGAAATTATCATGTCAAGCGAATTTGAATATGTTTCTGAACTTATAGATGAAAACTCGCTCTTGATCGCCATTTCACAAAGCGGTGAAACGGCAGATGTTTTACATTCTGTAAAAATAGCAAAACAGCATAAAGCAAAAGTTTTATCACTTGTAAATATATCAACTTCTTCATTATGTAGATTGAGCGATCATTATCTTTCTGTTAATTGTGGACCAGAAATAGGTGTAGCAGCAACAAAGAGTTTTACTGCGCAATTAGCAATAATATATTCATTAATTGATAACTTTTACAAAAATAGCAAGCCATTAAAAATATCATTAGAAGAACTTAACAACGCTCTAAATGAAATTTTAAAAGATAGTTCTTATTTGGCACAAATATCTGATGATATAAAATCTGTCAAAGATATTTATATTTTAGGTACATCTTTTCATTATCCTATTGCACTAGAAGGAGCTTTAAAAATAAAAGAACTCGCATATATTCATGCCGAGGGTTTAGCTGCTGGAGAAATTAAACATGGTCCATTAGCATTGATCGAGCCCAATACAATAGTTATAGTACTTAATCCAGAAGATGAGACATATTCTAACATATTAAATAGTATAAATGAAATGAAATCACGAGGAGCTACAATTATTGGAATATCAAATAAAAATAATGATCTGTATGACTATTTTATTAGATTACCTCCAGTTAACAAATATTTATATCCGATCATTGAAATCATTCCACTTCAAATACTATCTTATTATCTCGCAATAAAAAAGAATGCAAATCCCGATTATCCAAGAAATCTAGCGAAATCAGTAACCGTAAAATGATGCATTAGCTGAATAAGCTAAATATATCAAGCTGATTTGATGTAAAGATTTTCTTCAATATTTTTTTCGTATTCTCTTTCTATGTATTTTAACAAAATTTCTCCATTCCATTTTCCTTTTCCTTTTAAGATTGTCGCGATGGATATTCCTCCAGCGCCGACTCCCTCTTTAACATAACCATTTGCAAATGATCGGAGCCCTTTTTTTGTAGATTCATTCAAATGTAAATCTACAATGAACATACCTATATCTTTATCAATAGATGATACTAAATTTTTAAAATCTGCAGATTGATCATTATAAATATATTTAGTAGTACCTATTGAAACATTATCAGTTGTGATATTCAGGTTTTTTAAAATTGATAAAATAGCACACATTTGGGTTCCTCCTGCAAGCATGACTTTCGCACCTTGTTCAATAGTTCCTTGTACAATACCTGTTATTGAAGGCATCATCGGATCACCAAACAATGATATTGCATCAAAAGGCTTATTTTTCAATGAACCAAAACTAACATTATTATTTTTCATACTTTGTCTTACAACTGTATTTTTTAAAATATGAGGATTATTTGACATACTACTACTTACTTTGTTTTCTGCGTTTATACCTAAAGAAAGCATTACTCCTAGAGCTGTCGTAGTACCAGCAGGTATACTTTCTCCTAAAATAAGAAAATCGTTATTTTTAGAAATCTGTTTACCAAGAATTAATCCATATCTATAAGCTTTATCAACATCTTCTGGTTTCATTGCTATACCTTTTGAGATATTGTAGCCGGCAGGTAAATCAAATGAAAAAATTGGAATATCTGGTTTAACCTTCACTCCTGCATCGACTACAATAAAAGGAATATTTCCAATATCTAACATAGTTTTTGTTATTATCGCAGGAGTTGGTTTTCCATCCGGAGTTGCAGGGACCCCTTGTATGCAATTACATTTCCCATAATGAAGGTATTCTACATCAGCTACTGGTGTATACTTTATCAGATCTTTGTTAGCACCCGCAGCGGTGATTCCTAAAATTTCACTAGTATCTGTGTGCGAAATAACACAAATGAAAATAGAATTATTTGACTCTGTGTATAAATCAAATTTACCATTTACTATTGTAATATCCTTATACTTTTCAATCAATTTTTAACTTTCTTCACCAGTCATAAATTTAACAAATTGTTCCTGTGTTCTAGGAACTAAAATATAATTGTTCTCCTTTTCTTCGCCTATTGTGGAGATTGGTTTGTATCCATAATTATGACCAGGATAAATAATAAGTTTGTCATCCAAATTTGATAGTTTTTCAAATAGACTATTGTACATTTCTTTAGGATCACCGCCTGGTAAGTCAGTCCGACCGCAATTTCCAACAAACAATGTATCACCTGTGATAATTATTCTCGAATCGACAATTAAACATATGCTATCTTTAGAATGTCCCGGAGTGAATAAAACCTTCATCTGTGTTTTTCCAAGAGAAATTTCATCTCCATCTTTCACTGGAATATCATGTTTTATTTTAGAATTTTCATGTTGAATTATTTTACAATTTGTAATTTCTACTATTTGATCATTACCTAGGGTATGGTCAAAATGAGAATGTGTATTAATAAGGTACCTCACTTTATATTGATTATTCTTTACAAGCTCAAATATTTTTTCTAAATCCCATGACGGATCTATAATGGCTGTTTCTTTTTCCTCATCGTCTATTATTAAATAAGTAAAATTTGCCATATTTCCTACTAATATTTGTTCTATTTTGAAAGTCATATTAAATTAGTCCTTCCTCTGTTTCAATAGGTATTCCTATCTTCTTTAATATTAAATCACCAGTATATTGGTCATTATTTATTAATCCTGATTTAATTCTATGAAAAGTTATTGTTGTATCTGCCTTAATGCATTGAGATACAGTTTCCCCATTATCAGGATTTAAACCTGAAGGTATATCTACAGAAATAATATATGCCTTAGATTTATTTATCAATTTAATTATAGATAGATGTGGATTTAGAATATCACCTTTAATTCCCGTGCCAAATATTCCATCGATAACTATATCAGCATCAAGTATGTCTTTTTTTATTTTCGTATCTATATTCTTTAATTTTACTAAATCTATCGTTCTATTCATTTTATTAATAACTTGAAAGTTAGTTGAAGCTTCATCTGTCTTGATTAATGTTGGATCTCCAAGTAATATAATTCTGATATTAAGATTCAAACTAGCTAAATGTCTCGCTGCTACCATTGCATCACCCCCGTTATTTCCAGTTCCACAAACTGCTAATATTTTGAAGTTTTCAAGTTTTTTATTCTTAAATTTTTTTAATATAAACTCCGCTACTCCAAATCCTGCGTTTTCCATCATTAGCATCTTTTTCATACCAAATTTATTATGGCCTATATTTTCAATTTTATACATCTGTTCTGATGAAATAATCTTTTCTTCAAATTTTTTGCTAATTTCGCTTTGTTTCTTA
>DATFCH010000314.1:0-2201 GCA_035253345.1 Nitrososphaeraceae archaeon | reverse complement strand
CTAAATATTTTTTTAACTTAATAAAGATTATAAAAAGTCTTTGAAATAGTCATTATTATGTTAAAAGTAGCACTTATAGGTTCTACCGGTGCAGTAGGACAAGAATTTGTTATTGCACTGAAGAATCATCCATGGTTTGAATTAACAGCAGTTGCTTCCTCTTCAAGGTCTGCTGGCAAGAAGTATATTGATGCTCTTCGGGATCCTAATACAGGAATTATTAGATGGCACAATAAGGAACAAGTTCCTGATTACATACAAAATAAGATAATTAGCAATGTTGATGAAATTAATCCAACTGAATATGACTTAATATTTACAGCATTAGAATCATCTGATGCTCAGATGATTGAGCCAAAATTTGCTGAGACAACACCTGTAATTAGCACTGCTGCTGCGTTTAGATATGAAAATGACGTACCAATACTAATCCCAGGAATTAATGATGATCATATCAATTTATTAAATGTACAAAAAAAAAATAGAAGTTGGAAAGGCTTTATCTGTCCTCTTCCAAACTGTACTACCACAGGATTAGCAATTACATTAAAACCAATCATTGATGAATTTGGAATTAAATCTATTTTTATGACTTCTATGCAAGCCCTTTCAGGTGCCGGAAGATCACCAGGTGTTGTTGCACTTGATATAATGGATAATGTTATACCCTTTATCCCAAAGGAAGAGGAAAAGGTACAAGTGGAGACAAAAAAGATATTGGGTACTCTAAATAACGATTCTATCTCATCGTCGGGAATTAAAGTAAGTTGTACTTGCACAAGAGTACCTGTAATGGATGGGCATACAGAATCGGTCTTCGTAGAAACAATAAAACATTCTGATCCTATTCAAGTTAAAGACTCTATGCTAAAATTTTCTGATTCGGTAAAAATTAAAGATCTCCCTTCTTCTCCAAGTGAATATATTATAGTCCATGATGACCCAACAAGACCACAACCAAGAATCGATCGAGAAATTAATGATGGAATGACTACTTTCGTAGGTAGATTGAGGAAAGATACTGTATTTGATAACGGCATAAAATATGTATTGCTCTCTCATAATGAAAAAATGGGTTCGGCAAAAGGCGCAGTACTTTTGGCAGAATTGCTAAAAACAAAAAATATGCTTTGATTTCTATATTTTTTATACTTTTTATATACAGATATAATTTTATTTCAAATAAAAATATATGATGAAATAGGATAGTTAATAACGAGTTGATGTTTACAAAGTGATCCGAGAAGTGCTCATAGTCGGCAGGGTCAAAAATTATTATGAATTAACCAAACCAAAAATATGGTATTTACTAGTGTTTACTGCTTTTGGATCTGCTTTAACTGCTTCATTCTTATTTGATATACTAATATCTCCAGTGACATGGATTTTACTTCTCGGAGGTGTAGCAGCTGGCTCGGCTGCAGCTGATACTCTTACTGGTTACAATGATCGTGATATTGATGCTATAATGGATAGAACTAAGGATAGGCCTATTCCATCGGGAAGAATATCCCCTAAGAATGCGCTGATCTTTGGTTTAATTTTAACCGGTATTGCTTTAATATTTACATGGTTTATTAACATATGGGCATTTGTATTAATGTTATTTGGTTTATTTGATAATATCATAGTTTATAGTAAATGGTTAAAGAGACGTAGCCAATCTAATATTATTCTTGGCGGTTTTTCCGGGGGTGCACCTGCATTGATTGGTTATGTTGCTATAACAACAGTAAATATAGAGATAGGTTTAGTTATGGCTGCCCTAGTATTCCTGTGGATACCTACCCATATATGGAGTTTAGCTTTACATGTAAGAAAAGATTATCAGAAAGCCAAAGTACCTATGTTGCCAGTTGTTTCTGAAGAAAAAAAATCAGTTAGGATAATAGCAGGAACTACATTGATGATGGTATTATTTAGTATCCTTCCTTTCTTTTTCAATCAGTTTGGACAAATATATTTAGTCACTACCAGCGTCTTTGGAGCTATAATGATGGGACTTTCCATATGGTTATTATTGAGACCAACTGAAAAGGCATCTTGGACTGTTTTTAAATTTTCGAGTCCTTATCTTACAGCTGTATTTATAGCATTTATGGTAGATGCTTTTTTTCATTAAATTCTTATTGTTTAAGTACAATTTTAATTTCAAACCTTGTCAAGATTTGACATAACTAAATTATTAAATAATATTCCTA
>DATFCH010000313.1:0-3209 GCA_035253345.1 Nitrososphaeraceae archaeon | reverse complement strand
GAACACTTTAATAATATATATGATAGAATGAAAAAGTCAGTCAGAAATAAAGAACTTTTTCTTTTTGATGGATTTGTTGGTGCTGATGAAGAAGCCAGACTACCGATAAGTGTAATTACAGATAATGCCTGGCAATCAGTTTTTGCTAATCAAATATTTATAAAACCGACAGAAGAAGAACTAAAGAAGCATAAATCAAAGGTTTTTTTATTTTGTTTAAATGACTTTAAAGCAGTACCAAAAAAAGATGGAACTGCATCCGAAACTTTCATAATGATTAACCTAAAAAAAAGAATAATACTCATAGGTTCAACCTCATATGCCGGGGAAATTAAAAAATCTATTTTTTCACTAATGAATTATTATTTACCAAGCCAAGGGATATTTCCAATGCATTGTTCTGCAAATATTGGTAAAGATAATGATACTGCTTTATTTTTTGGACTTTCAGGAACTGGCAAAACAACGTTATCTGCGGATTCTAATAGATTCCTCGTTGGTGATGACGAACATGGCTGGTCTTCAAAGGGTATATTTAATTTTGAAGGGGGATGCTATGCAAAATGTATTAATTTAAACAAAGAAACTGAACCCCAGATTTGGAATGCCATAAGATTTGGGTCTGTAATGGAAAATGTGATTATTTCTGACGACAAAAGAATTCCTGACTTTGCAAATAGTTCCGTTACCGAAAACACACGTGTTGTTTATCCTCTTGAATTTATTCCTGGAGCTATTATTCCAAGTTTAGCAAATCATCCCAAAGTAATTATATTTTTAACTGCCGATGCATTCGGAGTTATGCCACCAATTGCTAAGCTTAGCAAAGAAGGTGCAATGTATCATTTTATGTCGGGGTATACTAGCAAACTAGCTGGAACTGAACGAGGAATAACTCTTCCAAAAGAAACGTTTTCACAATGTTTTGGAGCTCCATTTATGCCTCTTCACGCTACTAATTATGCAGAGATGTTGGGTGAAAAAATCACTCAGCACAATACAAGAGTCTATCTAATAAATACAGGTTGGTACGGTGGTCCATATGGGATAGGTAAAAGAATAGATCTAAAGTACACAAGATCTATGGTTACTGCCGTTATAAATGGAGAGCTCGATAAAAAATCCTTCAGGTTGCATCCAATATTTAATTTAGAAATACCAATTGAATGTCCAGGAGTACCAAATGAAATATTAGACCCTGGAAAAACATGGGGTAATCAAAAAGAATATGTCCAAGCAGCAACAAAATTGGCTAATCTGTTTATACAAAATTTTCAAAAATTCGGAGAAGTTTCACATAATATTATTGAAGCTGGACCGAAAAAATTAGACTTATAGCCCGGAGCAGATTCGAACTGCTGTCTCCAGGTTTCTTTTCAGAGATCCAGAGCCTGAAATCCCTAGCCCTACCAAGGAGTTTAGCCGCTAGATTCGGCACCAGTTATCAAAAGGTAAACTGATTCGACCGGGCTTCTCGAGCTATACACAATATTATTTTTTCCAGTATTTGATTTTATCTCTTCGTTGTTTATATAAAATTTTTTTACGAAAATACTAATATTGAATAACATTTATAAAGAGATTAAATAAGCCTAATTTAAAATTTCCATCCTTGAAAAATTTTTGAAACCGATGAAGATAAAATAAATTTTACAATAAACGTAATTTGTAAAATAATATGTTTAATCAGAAATAATAATTTTAATTTACTCTGGGGTATCTGATCCATCATTGGGATAGTTAAATTGTCTAAAATATATGTCTAAAATAAAATGATAATTAGCATACTATCTATTCTCGATTAATGAAAATTAGAAGGTTAAAGATTATGTTATTATTTTTTTTAAATTTAATATAAGTTGTTATTTGAAATGGATTATAGAGTATCAATATATTCATATTCACCTTAATTATATTATAATAAGTTCATGTTCAACAAATATCTATCATTTTATCACTAATTACAAAAATTTTCTAGGTATTATTATAACTTTAGATAGCAATCATCAAATTAACTTAAGCCCAATATTTAAAGTATAAATTAGAATTGATTTTATCTAACTGATACTAGTCAAGTACCAAAGATTTCTAATATTAGTATATGTGAAAAAATAATTATTAATTTTTCATTTTATAAATATTAGGACAAAAATACACATCATTTGCAAATTAACTTCGAAGTATAAGAATAGAAGATATTATAAGTGATAAAAAGAAACAATTTAGTGCCTACGGAGGAAAAAATGAATAGACATCATACCTAACTAAATAGAAACATTTAAAAAAAATTCAAGGTTCATCTTTTTACCTGTATTTAAGACTACATTAAATAATTTTCAATACGATATTATTTATAAAGAAATGATTTCATTTTATCTCTGTCATTATTCGTAAAACATAAAGAACAACCAAATCTTTCCATAACAAGGCCACTTTCAATATTTACATCTCTCGATTTATTAATTAATGATTTAGCTATTTTAATTACAAATTGATCACTTTCAGTGATCTGCTTTGCGAATTTAATACACTCTCGAATTAATTTAGTATTTAATAACAGGCTTAAATTGTTACTATCATTCTTTTGTTTATGAGCAAAGGAAATTTCATTCTCATTTAGCAAAATAATGTTATTAAATAAATTAATTTTTTTTGCTTCCAGAGAAGAAATTATCTTACCAGTAAATATAAGTTCCTTTGCTCTGGAAACACCAACTATTCTTGCCAATCTCTGCGTTCCACCCCAGCCTGGGGGAATTCCTATCTTTACCTCAGTTTGTCCAATTTTAGCATTAGATGAGGCTATTCTTATATCACAGGCCAACGCAAGTTGACATCCTCCTCCGAGGGCATATCCATTTATTGCGCCAATTACTGGTTTATTTAAATTTTCAATAATATTTAACAGATTATGTACATGGAAAGCATATTTTTCAGCTTCAATAGGATTCATATTTATTACATAATTTAAATCTCCACCTGAACAAAATGCTTTCGTGCCAACTCCAGTGAGTATAACTGCTTTTATTTTCTCATCTTCTTTTAGATTATTAAAAATTTGAATTAATTCAGAAACAAGATCAAAATTTAATGCATTTAATACCTCTGGTCTATTTATTTTGATTATGGCAATATTACTATCTTTTTCATTTAATACATACTTCACGCAGTATCAATTATGAATAAATCATAAAAATTTATATTTCTTT
>DATFCH010000312.1:0-4862 GCA_035253345.1 Nitrososphaeraceae archaeon | reverse complement strand
TATTACAATGGCTATGATATGAAATGCTTTAGATGATTCATTTGAAAATTCGTCCCATGCATCGCCTAAATAAAATCCGATCAAAGTTAAAGATAAACTCCATAAAAAAGATCCAATGAATGTAAATAATATAAAATGAGCAATATTCATTCTTGCCAAACCAGCGGGAACCGAAATTAATTCCCTCACTCCCGGTGCTAATCTTCCTAGAAGAACGGCTATCTTTCCATATTTTTCGAACCAAATTTCTGACTTGTGAAGTTTCTCCTCATTTATTAGAATATATTTTCCAATTTTTAAGATAACCCTCCGTCCAAGTTTTAGAGACAAGTAATATATTACAATTGCACCGATTGTTGAGCCTAGTGAGCCTATAAAACCATACATAATTGCCTGTCCGATTCCTAAATTTTGACTTTGAACAACATAACCAGCTAACGGGAAGATTAATTCACTAGGTATAATCGGAAAAAGGGTTTCAACTAATGCAGCTGTAAAAATTCCAACATATCCAAGCTGCATAATTAAATTAGTTACAGAATTAATAATGTCATTTATTAAACTCTCCGCACTTATCGCCAATACTACTAGTAAGTCAAAAGGGAACATAAAATATCATCCAGAGTTAAATAATATAGTTAATAAAACTTGTGAATAATAAAAAAAAACTAGATCTATCCATCAATGATGATGGTGAGCACTTTCTTCATGGGGTTCGCCTCGGCTTTTAAGCGTTGTAACGATACCTAATGCAATGAAACCAAAACCTATAGCTAACATCAAAAAGTCAGCAGGTAAAATGATAGCCCAAATCTTGTTCATAGTAGCTGCCAAAATAAATAGAAGAGCTAAAACAACTAGTGCAACTCCAGTAATTGTTTCTCCATTTAGTCTTTCCATAGTAAATCAAATATGGATTATTATATTATAAATATTATGATTTTCAGCAGATAAAATCTTTAAAACTATAGTTAATTATTATTAACATTTGAGAGATCTATGATATTTATGTATATTTTAATAAACATCAAGTTTTATGAAAATTAACCCTCTATCTTATTATGTTTTTTAATATTCGGAATACATGAAACTTTATAGCCAGCTGTTAATGTTTTTAAGATTTACCAAAAAGGAGTTTTAGATGAATACAAAATTAGCTATATTTATTATTTGGTTAATTGGATTTGGAATTGGTTTCGGGGTCTATTTGTTATCACCTACTATTACAAAATGGTTTCTAACAAATATCTATCAATTCCTCGATAGCTCAATAATTGGTGCTATGATCGCTGGTATTCTTGGCTCTATAATAAGTACCTTGACAATGATGATATGGATTAAGAGGTCTAACTAGTACTCTAATTCCTAGTGAGTTGTGGATTTGATCCAGATGATGTTATATAATAATAATAATAATAATAATAATAATTACAATAACAATTACAATAATAGTTTTTCAATTATAACATTTAATTGAGACATTTTGTAATTTTGATATATCCATATCTTCATTTGTTGGATATTTCTGATTACTAAATTCGGCTTTTTCATAATTAACAGAAAATTTTTATTTGCTTGAAATTAGGGATAAAATGATTATATTATTTTATGATCAACTAAACCTACAATAATTAACTATTACACCGATTATTTGTAATACTAGTTGTCTTTTTATTAAAGCCACGACTTAATTATAGAAAAATCATTCGTCATCTTTATTTTCTTCTTCATTACTTCCATCATCTTCATTTTGTTCATTTAGGTCAGCTGAATTTATCTCCGGACTACTTGTTTCTACAAATACTGGAGTTGTATAAGTTATCTGTTCATTATTTTCAAAAAAACATCTTACCTCTAAATTTGTTAAGCCTACAGGGGCATCTATTGGAATGTTAAAGGACGAATAGTCTATTTGCTTAATCGGATAAATTTGAGCTTCGTTTTCTGAATCATAATCTATTAAATAACCTTTTATCTCTAACGGTTGTTTCCCATACGATAATGTTATTTTATCTCCTTGTTTTAAATTTATTTTAGGATCTGAATCACTTTGGGTTTCAAAGAGATTAGGGTTGCCTATCTTGGTTATAATTTTGCTTTGTGCTGAATTTAACTGAGTTGTATTAAGTGTGTTTGATGGGTTTCTTTTGGAATACAAAAATGGATCCATTTCTATCTCTTTTTCATCGAAAAGCACTGCTACAGAAGGCACTTTTTTATCTGGATCTTTGAATATGGCATTATTAGTATCAGATTTGTTCTCTGTTTCCATTTGTGCAAAAATGGAATGAATGGAGTAAATTAAAGTAAATGCAATGAATAATATAAGAAAGATTTCCCCAAAAACCATTATTTTGGCTTTATTTTTGAAAAGAGAATTAGATGATGCATTAATAACATTATAGAAATTTGTCTTCATTAAAATGAATAGATATTATAAATTTATAAATGTAATTATTTGTACGATATTCTAGGAACCTTTTCCTAATGTTGTTTTTTATATTTCGTCATGACATAATAACTATGAAGTGTTATAATTACTGCAGATAATAGCATTTGAGTAGCAAAGTACAAATTCCATGGTACTTCAGGAACCGGATAATTTATTTTTGCATTATTAGGATCGAAAATATTTTTGAAAAGATCACTAGTTATGAGTGAATTCCATACAGCAAAATTATATACTAATTCATAAATGGTTATTGTAGCAGCTATTATACTAATTAGCTGAATAAATGTCATTATTCTAAGAGGCAGATTTTTTATCGCATCTTCATAAATTTTTATAGCAGTGAACCATGAAATCAATGAAAAAATCATTAAAAATGTAACTAATTTCATAGATCCCTTGAAAGGAAATTCAGTTTCAACCAATATATCACCTATAACAATTTCACCGCTAGTTTTGAAATTAATTGCGCTTTTATATCCACAATAGAATGTGATAATTAGCATTATCGCAACACTAATATAAAATATAATTAATAGATTTTTTTTGGTTTTAATAAATCCTTGATTAAGTTTAATAGAATGCAAACCTCATCATCACCTTGTCGATGTTTAATATTTTCTCTAATATGCTGTCGATATATCTATTTATTTATTACATAAAAATCAAAATACTCTTTATTTTGAATAGTCTTTATTCTTTTCCTAAAGTAATATTCAATAATGGCAACAAAAGCAGGGAATGTTTCTAAAATTCCTAAAACTAGAGAAAAGAATATTGTTTGTATATGTAAAATAATTTTTTTTGATATTGGATATTTTTGATTATGTTTCAAATTTAAGAAAAGTCCTATTTGATATGATAAGAGCCACATCACATACGGAAATATCAATAGTATAGAAATTGGTCCTATATCAATAGGATAAAAATTGTTATTACTACTAGAGAATTGATTTATTCTAAGAGAAATCTCAGGAAAAAATGAAGGAAAAAAAGAAGCTATAATATATTGACTCCACATTATAAAATTTAAATTACTTTGTTCAATTAACATCTGGATTGCACTAGTCAACATTGGTATAAATGTCAAAATATAGAATATTGTAGTGGCAATTCCAGAAATGAAACCCATAAAATAACTAGACAATTTAAAACTAATTTTAAATCGATGCCAAAAGGGAAACTTATCAATATTTTGTAAAGATCCAAGGATCCATCTTCTTCTTTGCATATAATGATCTTTAATATTTAATGGTGGTTGTTCTAATAGAATTCCACCATGCCATCCCAAAGCTTTTTTCCCGAATTTTTCGTATAATTTATATCCAAATAATTGATCTTCTGCTAAAGTAATCCCAAATTTCCATCCTATCGAATCCTCCGCGTCTGCTCGGACAAGTAAGTTACTTCCGTGCATATGAAGAGGAGGTGGATTGTTCATCTGTGATACACAATCATAACATCCAAATGGTCTTACTGATTCTGCTAATGCGGTCATTGGATTAGCTATTTCAAATTTAAGAGGGTAAACTATCGGACCCTCTGAGGCGATTCCTTTACCTTCCCTAATATATTTTAATAATGAAAGTAAAGTTTGATTGGTTACATAACTTTCATCATCCATATGAAAAATCCAAAATTTATTTGTATTCTCCATTTTTTTCCGTCTATGCTCTACCGCAAATTGCAATGCTCTCGATTTTTTAATTGCATTGGTTTTGTATTCCTTGTCTACTTTAACTATTTCACAGTTTTTTATTTCTTCGAACTTATTCTTATCATCTTCATCTTCTGTTACGATTGAAATTTTATAATTGCAATAGTTAATTTTATTTGCAGCATTTATAATAGAATAGATGCCTCTCTCTACAACCTTAGTCTTAGTAGCTGATCTAGTAGTTATTTGAAAAATGATAATCGGATCGTTATGAATTCTTTGAAGATCTTTTTCAATGAATATTCTTCGATTTCTAATAAATCTTATTAGAGTCAGAAATGCAACGGGAATGGTAGAAAACCAAAATGTTAATAATATAATATATAAAAAATAATTGAATGATTCCAATAAAAATGCTTTAACTTATTATTTAATAAAACTTTATCTCTAGATTTGGCATATTAATTTATTGTCCTATGTTTTACATATTTCTACCCCTTTTTTTCTACCATACCTAATAATTTTAAAATAATGCAAAAAAAGGTATATGTAGTCAATTAACCTAAAGATAACAAGTGAACAGCAGTTTGCCTAGCAATAGTGGTACTGGAAGTGGTGGTAGTGGTAGTGGTGGTAGTGGTAGTGGTGGTAACAATACTTCCTTAAAAGTGCTAGAAGCCTATACTCGTGATGTTGGTAGAGGTATAGCACGTATAGATTACGATACCATGGATTCTTTAGCAGTCTCTACTGGTG
>DATFCH010000311.1:0-5388 GCA_035253345.1 Nitrososphaeraceae archaeon | reverse complement strand
TTTACTTATGTCTTCTAAAGCAATCTATTTTTATGGTTTGGTCATTGCAGGTATTATCTTTATAGTTATAGGAATTGTATCAATGTATTATTCGAATTCATCAATGAGAGTAAATGTTGACGGAATTATTAAACCAAATTCAATCGATACTCTTTCCCCAAATATGGAAAGCGGAAATACGGCTTTTATCTTTGTCTCCGGATCTATTTTTAATATGTCTATAACATATCCTAATAAAACTACCGTTGATTTAACAGAATCATCAACAATATATTCCTTGAATCTAACGGCCAAGGAACGGGGAGAATATATTATCAAAATAAACAATGTGGGTAAATCTGATGTTTTACTTAATGGTTATGCATATACCAAAGCTAACAATATTACGATGATTGGTCAAACAATGCTAATTATTACTGGTGTCATTATATTGATGCTTGGAATTAGGACTAGAAACTATAATTAGAAAATACCTTTTGGATAAGATCCTAATAATTTAAAGAATTTTGTTTGTGTTTTAATTCGATCTATTGTTGAAATTACTATTTCATCATTATAATGACCATCAAAGTCTACATAAAAATAATATTCCCAAGGTGTATGTTTCATCGGTCTTGATTCGATTCTTGTAAGATTTATATTTTGATAAAAAAACTCTTTTAGAATTTTATATAAAGATCCTGGTTTATGTTCTAATGCAAATATAATTGAAGTTCGATCATTTCCTGAAGATTTAGTTAATAAATTTTTAGATAGAACCAAAAATCTAGTGAAATTATTTTTCTTATCCTCAATTCCTTCTTCTATTATTTCCATTTTATATATATCTGCTGCTCTTTTACTTGCAATAGCTGAGGATCCAAGTTTATTACTTTCTTTAATGAATTTAACTGCTCCTGCGGTATCGTACATTGGAATTGGTTCTAAATTTTTAGCTATAATATAATTTCTGCACTGACCTAACGCTTGAGGATGAGAATATACATCTATTATTTTATTATGATCTTTATTTGCTATTAGACAATGATTAATTCGTTGAAAGATTTCTCCTTCAATATAGATTCGATCTTGTAATAATAAATCATAAGTTTCATTTACACTTCCCTCTATAGAGTTTTCGATAGGAACTACTGCTAAATCATTAAGATCTCTAATAACTGTTTCAAAGACATCATGAAAGGATTTTAATGGAATAGTAGTGGATTCTGGAAATTTACAAATTGTCGCCATTTCACTAAAAGCTCCTCTTTCTCCTTGAAATGCAATCCTTAATCCCTTTTTAATCAAATAAATATTAATAATTTAACATTCTTTTATCTTTATTCTAAAACTATAATTCATTAATACTTTTTATCAGTTTTTGAAACTAATTTATTATCATGAATTATATCGAAATTTTTATCCTGTTTTGAAAATTTTGATATCAGAAGAATTCAATATTGCATTTTTTAGTTTTTTTCCAACTTCAGATCTCTTGTCGATTTTGATTCTCGATTTTCTTCCAATTTGTGAACTTAAAAGAAATTGATTATCGATATAAATTCCAACATTGGATCCAATATCTTTTTTATCTGTAATAATTGTAATTGAGGGACCTGATTCATTTATTTGAAAATCAATTTGTTTGCCAAGTCCAGGATTTTTAGCCTCAATATCAATCCTTAATCCTAATAATTCTTCGAGTTCAGAAACAGTAGCTCCATTTCTTCCAATTATCTTGGGGATTATTTCTTTTTCTACTTTTATCCTTACTTTATTATCAGATATAATTTCTATTTCCGCATTAGGGTCAAATCTTCTTACTATGTCTTTTATTTTAGTTTCTGCAAGTTTTCTTACTTTATTATTTGTCTGTTTAGTGTCAACTATTTCTTTTATAGGTACTACTATATTTTCCTCACCATAAGTATATATTTCATATTCCAATTTTCCACTTTCAAAATCAAAGATTTCAACTAATGGTCTAGCTAGATCCTCTTCAAACAATCCGGATGGAACTTTAACTGTTAATTTTAGTTCATAGACTTTGTTTATCTTGCCATCTTTAAGGAAAATAATTGTATCTAGTATATGAGGAATCATACCTAGCTCTATCTTTCCTATGAATCGTTGGACAGCGTCTATTGGGCTATTGGCATGAATTACTCCGATCATTCCAACTCCTGATAATCTAAGATCTGCGTATACATTGAAATCTTTAATTCTTCTTATTTCATCAAAAATAGTGTAATCAGGTCTAACGAGTAGCAACAAATCTACGGCATTCTCAAAACTTCCTTCTAAAGGACTATATTGAGTTACTTCTTTAGGAACTTGTAAATCTCTTGGTGATTCAAATGTTTTTACTATCTTTTTTTTCTTTGTATAATATTCTGCCATACTGCTCGCTAAAGTGCTTTTACCAGAGCCTGGAGGTCCAGCAATAACAATTCCTTCTGCTTTCTCTTCTAATCTTGTAATGAGTTTAACACTTAGTTTATAATCATCTAAAGATAAACTGACGATTGGTCTAACAATTGTAATTTCTGTAGAGTCAGAAAATGGAGGTCTAGTGATTGTTATTCTATACTTACCATATTGGATAACACTTGCCCCTTCTCTGTTTATTTCATATTGTTTATTTGTATTTAATGGATTATATTCATAAATTTCCTTAATTATTTCCATAAGATAATCGTATGTTATAGTGTTTCCTTCTAGTCTTTTAAGTTCAAATTGTTCAGGATTACCAATTTTTCCATAAGGACAAACTCCTTCTTTTAGGTGAATACTCATTGTATTTTGTGAAAAAAACTTTTCAAATTTAAAATGGGTTATTTTGTTGTTATTTTTTATAAATATTGAATCTATTCCTTGTGCTAACGCTGATATGTGTTGTACATAATCAGCAGTAATAAGAATAGCATTCTCCTTAAAAGCTAACTCGTTAATTATTGAGTCAATTCTTCCATGTTTGGCTAAGAGTATATCATCATAGGTAGGTTTTTCACCATAAAAATTTATTTTAATATCTATATTATTACATTTCTCTCTTATTTCATGAATTTCTTGAAGCCCTACAAAGCCCTGATCTCTATTAGTTGACGCCTGGGATTGTAATTCATCTAAAACTGCTCTAGGAATGATGATTTCGCTTTTTCCTGTTATTTTTCCATTTTGTAACATCTTTGAAATTTCTTTATCAATGATAACACTAGTATCTAAAACATATTTTTTGATATCCAATTATTTTATTAAGTGTAATGCTCATTAATAATTAAATTTATTTTAATTCTAATTATTTCAGTTATCAATATTATGCTTATGATAGCTAGCTTTTATAATGTTAATTAACAAATTAAATGAACTTGTCTTAATTTAAAAGAAGACCTTCATTTATAGTAAAATGACAGTATTATCTAATGCAAATGCTAAGATTAGATTAGATGAATATAGAATATTACTAAAATATATGCCTTTTTTACAAAAAAATGGTTTCTCTGATTGTGGTAGAGGACAAATTATGGGTCAGATGTCCTTATTACAAGAATTTCTTTCTCAAACCCAAAACAATGAAGATGTTTTAAATTTACAATATACCGAATCTAGTATATCCAATAATAATACTACGGAGTCAATTTCTGATCCTCTAGAATATTATCCATCTGTACATAATGAATTAAATAAACAAAATACTGATGGATTGAAAGATGATAATCCTTTCGATCTTGACAGTATGCTTTTAGAAAATGATTCTTCATATGATAGTGATGACAATAAATTACAAACTTCCCGTTGGTTACGTCCATTTAAAAATGAAGATCCAGTCAAAAAAAGATTGTTCGATACTTTTGAAAAAAACGAAGTTACACAATCGTGGAAAGAAAAAATAAGAAAAATGACACAATCTGATATTATTTGATTACAAACTATAATTTTTTATAAATTTTATAACACTCACTATAGAACATGACTATATATTTCCTCTAGCAAGTATTTGAATAGCCGAATTGAACTCATCTTCATTTAATGGTGCTATCTCTGAGATCTTTATATTTTTGGTTACATGATCGATTTTTTTTTGACCTATTAAAGGAGCTATTAAAGAAGGAGTAGATCGTATTATCTGTATTAGTTTCATAGTTTGATCCGTTAATCCTGAATAATCTGGAATCTTTACTTGTAATAATCTTCCTTGGAGTAAAGGAATACTTGTGAAGATTCCCATTTCCAATTTTTTGGCGGCTTCCAATATAGATAGATGTTGTTCATCTCCTACTTTTTGATTTTTTAAAAATAATGCTTCACTATATGCTAGATTATATGGAAGTTGGATAAAGCGAAATCCATGATTTTTGCCACCAATATTTTTGGCAATATTATATATTTCTTCCAATGATAAATATTCTTTATTTCCTTCATTTACTCTAAAACATGTCCAAGTAGCCATTCCATAATATCTAATTTTATTTTCAGAACGACATTTTTCATATATTTCAAAAACTTTGGAAAGCATTTCATAGAATTTATTCTTATCAACCTCCTGATTCCAACTTTCAAAAGCATTATGAATATATACTAAATCTATAGTCTCAAGTTTTAAATTAAATCGTGATTTCTCAATACATTTATTTATGTAGTTTGGATTGAGAACATTATACCCAGAACTTATATCTTCGGCTTTTATTATACCAGGAGATATAAACATCCTTTGTATATATTCCCAAACATCGATCGATGGATAATCTCCATCATTTGTTATATATCCATTCTTTGTACTTACAAAAATTTCATCTCTAGATATAATCCCGTCTTTTAAAAGATTAGTAATAGCTCTACCAATACTTTTTTCTGACTTCATTGCTCGATAATTTATTGCACTATCAATTACATTAATCGCTCCTGATCTTACAGATTCATATATTGCATGTTCAATATCTTTATCATCGTGTTCTGATAAATCTCCTAAATAAGTACCCATTCCAATACTTGTTAAAATTAGATCATCAAAACATTTGAAGTGAAAAGGTGATATGTCTTTGTTAACTGCTTTGTCTCTGAATCTATTAGTACCCTCGCTAGTTGCAAAGCCCTTTATATAAAAATTCGCATTAGACAATATCTTGTAATACTGTTGATGATTATTAATTATTTGTACTTTAATTATTAATTAGTCTTTTACACAAAGATGTATATGTAGTCAATTAACCTAAAGATAACAAGTGAACAGCAGTTTGCCTAGCAATAGTGGTACTGGAAGTGGTGGTAGTGGTAGTGGTAGTGGTGGTAGTGGTAGTGGTGGTAACAATACTTCCTTAAAAGTGCTAGAAGCCTATACTCGTGATGTTGGTAGAGGTATAGCACGTATAGATTACGATACCATGGATTCTTTAGCAGTCTCTACTGGTG
>DATFCH010000310.1:0-9079 GCA_035253345.1 Nitrososphaeraceae archaeon | reverse complement strand
GCTACTGATGCTGCTTCTTGTTTGTCTATTTTGACACGTCTTACAAGGAGTATTCTTTCCTTTACATTGCTGTCTTTTTCTTTCTTGTATGCATTATTTAGAACAATATTGCTAAACACATATAGTAAAACTGACTATGTATTAGGAAGATAAATAGGTTGTGATAAAAATAATTAGATAATAGTATGAATTTATGTTAGTTGGTATAGTTTCTTACTGTTGAATATAACCATTTTAAATAGCTTTTATATACATACATAGTAATGCATTACTGTAAATCAAGTAATAATGAAATTAAAATTGTAATAATTAAAGCGAATGTGATTTTTCATAATTTTTTAATTAGAAAGACATTAAAATATTATTCTTATTATTTGTTTGAATTTTAATATTTTGTATCTATAGTTTATTTTACAAATAATTATTATTGAATTATTTTATTTATTTTACTTTATCAAATGTTAATGTTTTATTAGTAGATCATATTGATATATTTAATCTTTACATTGTATCATTAATTGCACTAAAATCAGTATTACTTCTGGTAGTACCTCTATCTTTATCTATTTGTGTATCATTAACACCTCTATCTTTATCTATTTGTGTATCATTAACGTAATCTTCCGAGTTAACTGCATCTTCTTGAGCAACTACATTTTCAAATATTGAGAGTGATGATGTTCCTGCGGTTGTTGCTGTTATTATTAAAGCAAATGTAATAATCGATGATATCGTAATTGCTAATGCTAAATAAGTTTTTGATTTCATATTTTTATTTATTAAATATAATATATAAAAATTAAAAAATATGTTATGATGTTGGATCTTGTTGTTTTGCTGTGAGTTGGCTTTTCCATTCCTCAGGAAGATTTTGAACATAGCCATTGTAAACTACTGGAATAGGTAATACACCCATTCCCCCTGTACCAGGCAATGCCCTAACTGTATCATCCATTAGAATTTCTGAAGAAGATGTTAGATCAATTCGTCCTGCTAATTCTGCATCACTTGGGTCACCATCATTGTTAGGATCTCCGTCGACAATTACTAGATCATTTGAAAACGAACTAGTAACATATGCATAGTATCCACCATCTTTCTTTGCTCCAAAGTTTGCTCCATGACAACCTGCACTACACGGTAATTCTTTGATAAGCTCATCAGTTTCGGTATCAATTATTGTTATTGTTCCACTTCCTGTATTAGCTGTTACCATATATTGACCATCAGGACTTACTGGGGTTTGAATGGGAAGAAAACCCATTGGTCCGCTAATGTTTCCACTCAAAGGATCATAATTTTCTAACAGGTTTATTGTTTTTAGTAATTTAGCATTTGCTGTATCTATTACGCTAATTGTGCTATCAAAGAAATCAGCCACATAAGATTTTTTTCCATCTGGAGTCATTCCTACTGCTATTGGACTATGACCTGTCTTTATCTTTCCAACAATTTTGTCTTCCATCATATCATATATTGTTGCACTACCAGTAAATTCATCAGGTGTGACCATATAACGATCATCTGCACTCATCCAATGTCCGTGAGGATGGGATGGATCTTGTCCTGGAAATTGCATAGGTATGACTCTCTTTATTGATTCTCCTTTTGGACCAAGTACTGCAACTCCTTGTTCTCCATGTAATACTACCATAAGTTCATCAGTTTTAGTACTTGTCATAACGTGTGAGGGGTCATCTCCTACCTCTATATTTTTGACAAGTTTTCCTGTATTTCTATCGAATATGGATGTTGCATTGCCAAACCATTGTGTTGTATAAATCAAATTTTGATCTTTATCTGTCCACATATTATGAGCATTGTTCATATTTATTTCCGGTAATGCAATTTTTTTAGTTACTTCCCATGATGTGGTATTAACAGCTGTAGCTGTACCAGGTTTTGATTTGTTAGCTGTTTCTTCAAATTGAGTATTTATCCATACTTCACCTACTCCCTGAATATCTGGATTCCTTAAATCATCTAATGTTGTATTCTGTCCATATCTTTGTTCTAGAGTATCCTTTAGATTTACAACTGTTCCGTTGGTTATTCTTACATCTACATCAGGATACGATACATGCCATGGTTTTTTTTCTGTCGATGTATTATAGTCTTGCCAATTGTTTGTTGCAGTAAATGTAAAGAATGTCTTTAAGAGACGTGTTGCAACGTCACTGCTTGTTGGAACTGTGATACCATTTATCAATGTAATTTCATCTCCAAGGTCTAGACCTTTTGTAGAAGGATCATCAGCTATTACAGCTCCTAACATAAATGGATGCAATTTACATCCAAATACATACAATCCTGGATCTTCTAGTTTTACCACGCCCCCACCGGCATATGCTGTAACCTCATCAAAAGGCATATTCATAGCATTTTTTGGATAGATAAAACTGGAAACTGTATGTACTCTACTTACATCTGTCATCATGAAATTAACGCTTCCTGTCTTGTTGATGACGGCAAGAGATTCTGTTCCTGTATTTGTTATATCTCCTGCTAGGTTGGTAAACCATTTTGCAGGTTGATCCGTTAATTCAAATGCTGCAAAGTTCTTGTAAGGTGAAGCACCTGGTTCACTTTTTATATTTATAGTTGGATCTCCGGATATAACTTTGAATCCACCCATCATTCCTGCTTCCATATGTGCAAATACGTGACAATGATATGACCACTGTCCAGGTCCAACACCATCACCTACATCAATTACAAATGAATGAGTTTTACCTGGAATTATTTGCTTGACATCTATTATATTGTTTGTACCAAGATCTACCCATCTATGGGCATGAAGATGAAAAGTATGTTGATGACCAGTTGGATTACCAGAATGATGACCACCAACTCCTAAAATATGGAAACGTAATTTTTGTTCAACTACTCCACCTATATTTGGATTTACCCACAAAGGAATTTGTTTATAATTATTTTTATTGTCTATTTCCATACCCCAAAATGTAGAGCCAACCATAAATAATAGTACATCTTTATCTATCTTATTAAGAGGTAATTCTTGAATCTCTCCTTTTATAAGACCCTTCGTTAGATTTTTTTCTGGATTTACAATTACTGCTCCAAATAGGCCATTTTCTCCATCTTTACTATCATCTATATATAGAAAAGTTCCTGGTTGTGATGCTATAAATTCCTCACTAGTTATTTGGTTGGTATCTGTATCTTTGATATTTACCTTGACATAATCGCCTTCATTAACTACTATTGTTGGGCCTGGAATTGTTGCTAATTTGTTATATTTAGAAGTTAGATCGATATTATTATTATTATTATTATTATTATCGTTCTCGTTATTGCTACCGACAGAAGTATCTACATTAGAAGGCGAAGAAATACTATTACTTTTGACATGACTAGTCATTTTATAAGCTGCCTGTCCAGTTGGTAAAGTTATTACAGCCATCTCAATATTGTGTTTAACACCATTGCTAGTTGTAAGACTAGTTAATGATGATGAGGGTGATGATGAAGAGAGTGACGTAGATGTTAAAGTGTGAAAGACTTCTTTCTTATTATTATCATCTTTCTTAATCTGTTCATGATGCGGTTGTTGTATTGATTTGTCATTATTGTTATTTGATATTTGTGATTGATGTTGTTGTTGTTGTTGTATTTGTTCTATTTTTTGTTCTTGTTTTTCTTCTGCATAAACAATATCGACAGCAGAAAGATTTGTTGTCGCTGTAAGTGGACTACTAACTAATCCAATTAATAAAATGACAGATATAAACGCCTTAAATGAAATTGCAAAAGTAAATTTCTTATTCATATTTTTATATATCTTTATCATTTTTATTACATACCTCTGTGTTGTTGTTGTTTTTGAACAACTGATGAAATTTCTTCTTCTACCTCATTCCCATTAATATCACCTATATTTTGTATCTCTGGAGATGGTCCAGGAATGCTTGCAACACTAGCAGTAGTACTTCCATCGTCAACTACTACTTCAAATTTACCTTTCATTCCAGAAAGTAAATGTACTGGCACTTTATCATAATATGATGTACTTTTATCGGCACTAATAGTAAATACATGGTTTTCTAATGGTCCTATATTTTCCAAACTTGTTGTAACACTAGTTCCAGGTTTTAGCCATTTATAATTATCAAGGACAAAATGATGAAAATCAGTACCTACTGATTGGATATGAAATCTAACCAAATCATTTTTTGATGCTACAAGTGTAGGATTTACCCATAATGGAGTATGTTTACTATTATTGGTGTTATCAATTTCTACACCCCAAAATGCATCATCAGTAATAAATAAAACAAATTCTTTCTTTATATCTTTTATATCTACTTCTTTAGTGGTTCCATTTACTAAAGCATTTACTTTACCATCTGCAGGATTAATTATTACAGTAGAAAATAAGCCATTAGTTTCTACACCATTCATGTTTATTCCAGATGGATTTTTTCCAAATGTGTGATCATGCCATGGCCATGATCCTCTAGTTCCCTCTGCAGCGGTCCATACATATGTATATGGATCTGGAGGAGTTGCACCTTGATCCCTGACTTTATTTGTCATTTTTAATGTACCATCACTTGTAATCTCGTAATGAGCTCCATGGGTGTGAAGACTTACTTGTCCACGTCCTATTTCATTAACCAAAGTTAATCTTGCTTGATCCCCTTCTGTCATTACTAGTGTGGGACCAGGGATTGTTGGAAGTTTACTGTATCTTGAAGTAATGTCTTGAGATTTTTGACTCTGTTTATCAATTATTTTATATTCTAACATTTTATATGCTTGATGTCCATCAGAAAGCTCAACACCTGCCATCTTTATTTCATGAATCTTTGGTGAGTGATTTTCAGAATTCAATTTATTTGTAATAGTTGTATTCGTAGATTGAGATAAAACTGACTGAATAGACAGCGTTTGGACAGTTAAAACAAGTCCAATAACTATTGCTATTGTTAATTGTTTAAGTTCAATTTGATTTGCTTTAATGTACATAACTATTGTTAATTCTATATTTCATAAAATTTATATATATTATATGTTTACATAAGAATAATACGTAATTGATTGCAATTGTTTGCAATTCATAAATATTGTTGTAATTAAACAAATTTTATTAAATAGGCTAATTACGTTTAATTTCACATTAATTTAAATATTTACAAAATGTAAATATTAAGAATGAAAAATGTAAATTATCTAAATAGTTAACAATAAGAATAATCAATTAACTGACAAAATCGTAAATATGAACAACTTAGATATCTAAAAATAATGAGACCATAGTATTTGATTGTTGTTTATCTTCAGGTTCTAGGATAAATCTGCTAATTAAGTTGATCTTGTTTTAAACATTCCAATGCTTTATTCTCTCCCTGAACAATAAGATTTTTAATTGTAGTAAGTGAAAATTCAGCATTTTGTGTTGAATGAGGTGTTTCACTATTTTCTCTACTAATTCTATAAATCCTAAGAATTTTGGCACCAAATTTTTCTACTAATAATGTATGTTCTTTTTCAATATACTCTAGTGTAGCTTTGTCTATATCTGGAATATCGTTTTCCTTTAAAATATCATATAGTGTTTCTATTAAGTTAATATGACGAGTAATAAGTTTACTTATTTTTCGAAGACTTTCATCTTTGTCTGTGAACATAATATCTTTGGCTCTTGACTGAACTTCTGCCATATTTGTTGGAAGCTTATTTATTTTTTTAGGATAATTTTCTACAATAAAAATATTTTTATCATTGCTTGGAGATGCCGCCATTACTTCTCGAACAGGTGTATTACTCAATAGGGAACCATCCCATGCATAGATACCCTTATCTATGTCAACCCAAGGAAATCCATATTGTGGATATCCAATTGTGGCCAAAAGATGTTTCATTTGTATCTGCATCGTATAACTATCAAATATTATGGGTTGACCAGAGAGTACATTAACAGCAGTAATTATAAGACGGGGATTACTGTTATTATAAACATTCTTATTGTTTGTATTATTATCGATACTTTCTCTTTTTATATTAGGAGACAGTTTTGTAAAATCTATATATTTTTCTAAAGTTTTTTCTAATGGAGTATTGTCATAGATATAGGTCCATTGAGATGGTAGTATATTAGAATCATGTGAATTTTTATATTGAAATAAATTCCAATTAAACCATCTTGGAACAAAGAATTTTGGTACTCCAAATATTGCTGCATTTAGTGATGCTGAGGAGGATTTTTTGATATTTGTTTTATGAGTTTGCTCATCATAATCAAAGGAATACATATCGGGTATTACATTAATACTACTCTCTGCTAATTCCATCCAAAAGTCTTCTAAATCTTTAACAGGGTTATCATTTTTACTTCCAGCTACTATAGCGCCGTTTATGGCACCTATTGATGTTCCACATATTATATCAAATTTTATATTTTTTCTTGCGAATGCATTAAAAACACCAGATGCAAATGCACCTAATGATCCCCCACCTTGTAATATTAAGACATTTTCAATATCTTTTTTATGTTTGTGTTTGTGTTGATACATAATTTCTTTTTACCTTTTTATATAGAATTTATTGTATTTTGCTCTTTCTAAATGCAAGGCGACTTCACAAAATATTATTGAATGGTGTTAAACCCTAATATTTTAGGCTGGATCCCGAATTGGGTCAAATTTGTTTCGCATTCCACAGTGAATGATACAAAAACGTATTGAATTATCTTGGTCCCGATAACAAATTCTATTATTGAATATTATATGATTCGTAAAGTATTACTCTATCAAGGTAAGAAGATATTAGAAATATAGTATAATATCCAATATTTTTTATTTTAAACAATAAGTATCTAAATAATAAAAGGTAAATACAAAATAATACTATATTTATATTAGAATCTTATTTCAGAACCGCTATCGGTATTATCAATTTTGATCAGTCCATAACTAATAGATAATTAAATGATAATTCACATTTGTCTATATGGATTTATTATTCAAAGATATAGTAAAAGAAAAAGTTTATTTCTTGAACTTTATTTTTCTAATACCTTTATTTTTAATAACTAACTTTTTTATTTTTGAAGACTTAGCAGTTGGTGCACAAGATGATTTAGAAATTTTGTTAAATGAAGAAGATGGAGATACTTACACCGATGATAATAATAATAATAATAATAATCAACAGGAAGAAGATAAACCAATTAAAATAGATACAATATCCCCTACATCTCAAAACTTTTGGAATGATATTATTATATTGGTTATAGGTATTAGTGTTGCAATTTCCCTATATTTTTTGATTAAACATCTAATTAAAAGGGCTGCAGATTCTTTAGGACTTGATAAAAGACAATTAAAAGGAATTAATTCAATCACAAAGATAGTAATAATTGTCATTACAATTACAATTATTCTTTTTCAATTTTCTTCAATAAGTGGTGTAGCAGCAGGTGCAATAAGTGTAGTCGCAGGAACTATTATTGGTTTCTCCTCTAGAACTACAATAAGCAATGCAATAGCAGTAATATTGTTATTATCATCAAGACCTTTTAAACTAGGGGATAGAATTAGAACAACAGAAGATGAAACTTTAGTTGGAGATGTAGTTGAGATTACTTTGCTATATACTAAAATAAAAACAATCAGAAACGAGTTAGTAACTATACCCAATCAAACATTATTACAAAGACAAATAGTAAACTATAGTGGATTAGATGTTCTTGCAATAACAGTAGAAATTTCAATGACTTATAATAATAATAGAAAACTGATAGAACAATTACTGATAGAATCTGCAAAGATGACTGAAGGAATACTATCAGCAACTAACACTATATCATTAACAACAGCACCTTATGTAATTCTTAAAAAATTTGATGATTATGGAGCCACTTACGAGTTAAGAGCATATACCAAAATGCCAAATGAATATCAAAAATTACAATCAGAAATTAGAAAAAATGTATATGATATATTCCACAAACTTGGACTAGATTTAACTGTTCCTCCAGCTCAAACAGATATAGTCAAAAATGATTAAAATGGTAAAATAGAAAAATCTCATCAATATTAATCTAAAATAACTTTCTAATAATAAAATCTAAATACAAGAAGATAATATATTTACTATGTCAGACACTTTAGGAACCAATATCAGTATTACCTATTTTTTTATGTATTCATTTCTATATTTAATATAAAAAATTAAACTATCTCCAATCTACAAACTAATAACGTCATTAATAGATAAGTAATATGATATTTATAAAATTCAATTAAAATTCATAAAGTTGAATATAGAAGAAATATAATGATTTTGTTTTGTTTATTTTAGAAAAATCAAAATAAATATAGTATATTCTAGCTTTAATATGAAAAAATATTCTCTGATCTTATTAATTATTTTTATAATTATAGGAACAACTTTATACTCAAACATTTATTGACAAGAAGATGTCTCAACAAATAATATTAAAAAGAATTTTAATCCAATTGTATACCATTTAATAAGTAATGATCCTTGGAGGGCTTCAATCGTTATATCTGATCTGACTAACCTCAAGAATTTAGGATTCGATGTTACCCTTCTTAGTATAGAAGGAGTACAGGTTGGAGCAAAAAATCCTCATCATCATCATTATTTAAATTAGATAAACTGGTAGCAAATGTTACTAATTTTATTAAAGATGGAGGTAAAGTTGTAGTGTGTGATGTATGTTTAAAAGTAGCTGGATTTGAACCCACTAATATAATTGATGGAGTAATAATTGGAACTTATGAAATTACACCTAAAATATTGACCAATGCTCCAGTAATTACTTATTAAGTCTTAGCCTATTTCTTTTTTTTATATAGCAATAGCTTATAGTTTCTAATAATAAAAGATAAACTTTTAGCAAGTTGAGTGTTATCCTAAAGTATTGGATAGAGAAGAGATTCTTAAAAATTTATTTGCCAAAGCCATTGAAGATACAATAGAGACTTTACCTTATACCATTCATGTCTTTCAAGACCCATCATACAATTTGAACAAAATAATAGATAATAATTTAGACTTTCTATTAGGAGCATTTTTTGCACAGGTACTT
>DATFCH010000309.1:0-11430 GCA_035253345.1 Nitrososphaeraceae archaeon | reverse complement strand
AATATTATAATAAGTTTAATAGTAATAATTTGGATTTTTCAAGATCTGTAAACTTTTAGGAAAAATACAATGTATTTCAAGCGAAAAAGAATTTAAATGAGTAAAACCTAATATAAAGAGTGTCTTCTGGAGAAAGAATCAATGACAGTCCTCGTCATTTTATGATACTTGACGCAGTAGCTAGAGGAATTCAAGATTTAAATAAAATTGCTAAAGCTCTCAAAATGAGTAAGGAAGAAGTAGAATTAATAATAAATGATCTTTCAACCCAAAGACTAATAATAAAAAAGGAAAAGAAGGGTTTTTTTGGTAACAAAAAACTTAAAATCTCTATTACTGAGACAGGAATTAAAATTTTAAATTCTAAAAAAGAAGAGTTGGAACAAAAATGGCGTAGAGCTCAAAAGATGTATAATAACGGGAAGGGAAATAAGACCCAATTACAATCCTACATGGAAAATAATAGAGCATGGGTTCCTTTAATGATATTTTCAGGTATTATGGATGTCGTGTTTTTCATGACTATGATGTCATTTTTAGGTATGGCATTAAATCCCGCAGAACAATCAATGGCAGGCGACAGTGGCTCAGAAGGAGCTGCAGGTGGAGAATCAGGCACAGAACAAGCTAGCACAGGCGGAGATACAGCGGACACTGGTGGAGATAGTGGAGACTTTGGAGGATTTGATATGGGAGGATTTGGAGATTTTTAATATGAAGCTATTTACAATATCAGTACTTCAATTGATGGATTGATTGATTAAATAACAGATAAAAATTATTATTTCTGATGTTGCTTAGTTTCATAGATAATTTGATTTTAAATTTAAATAGTGATTAATTTGTAAGATCATCTATTGTTTTTCGTCTAACATCATAGACAACTTTAGTATTGTCATTATCAGGATTGGCAGGGACTACATCAGTATTTGATGAAATTATATTACTAGTTATAGAAGTAGTAGTAGTATTTGTGGAAGCGGTTCTAGCCAAATCGTAGACATATTCTCTTAGTCTTTTGGATCTCTTTAATTTGCCTTTTGTAGCATATCTAGAAAGATAAGTGGATATAATACTTAGTTTTATTGTCTCATTGTATTTTTTGTTATAAATATTAGCAATGTCAGATGAAGTAAATGTAGTGTAAGAGAATGATTGTTCAATTATACTCCAGATCTTTGAATCAACAGATAAAGTACTATTATTATTATTACTTTCCTCATGTGATTTAGCTATTAAATCTGCAGTTGAATTTGAACGTACGAGCTCCAATAGTTCAATAACTTTTAATATCTTTTCCTTTGAAAAATTGCCCTCTAACGATAGGTTATACTTACCACCCTCATCATCTTCTAATTCAATCTTTATTTTCTTCTTCTTTTTAGTAGAGCTCAAAGTAAAAGATCGTTATTTTATAACTCATTTATCATTCTTATAACTTTTACTAAATAAAATCTAGGTAGTTGCTAAACTTTTATTGACAATAGGAACAGAAAGTAAATAATACATTTAGCTTTTTTCAGTTATTGTAATAAATAGAATAATCAGCGCTGATTATAAATTAGTCGAAGGATTTGACAGAATATTTAATTTTTAGAAAAATCAAAATTAGATTTGAAATAACACCGATTGCATTTCCCCAAATAATAATAGAATCATCAATAATTATTCCATAAACTACATATAGAAACAAGCCCACTGTTAGATAAAATATAAGCCAAAAGGAAACATCATCCATTTTTTTTGTTTTAAAACCTTTTATTATCTGAGGAATGCTACTATATCGTGTTAAAATTGTAGCCGCAATACCTATAATAAAGGATAAGAGACTTGATGAATATAGAAATGAGAACTCCATTCGTATAATTATGATTGTATTGATATTTTATTATATGGAATAAATCTTTAATTTAAATAATAAAAAATTTTTAAATCTTGTTACTAAGATATTTTAAAACAAATAATTGAATTTATAGGATTGAAATAAATAGTAACAAATACTACATTTTTAAATAGTAAATAAGTTATGAATATTATACTTGTATTTTTACTCAATATTAAATAGTTACTCTATATTAGTCAAATGTTGCAGAAGGATTATTTCCAAAATTTACTCTGATAATGAGATTCACTAGTGAAAAAAGAAAATTATTTTAATTTAGGTAACATCTTTATTCATATTATCAGGTATTTTATTTTGCAAATTCTTTATTTAGTTCTTTTAAAAGAAATTTTTGTTTTTCCGTAATATGATTGGGAATTTTAACCTGTATTCTTATTAATTGATCTCCCTTTCCATATGTCCCATAACGTGGTAAGCCTTTTCCCTTTAACTTTAAAATTGTGTTTGCTTGTGTACCCGCAGCAATTTTTAATTTCTCATTTCCATGTAGAGTTGGAACTTTTATTTCGGTTCCTAATACTAAACCAGGATAATCAAGATTTAGATTATATAATACATGACCATCCTCTAATCTCTCAAATAGAGTATGAGGTAAAACATGAAGTCTAATTAACAAATCGCCTGGAGGTCCTTCTTCCGAATATTCACCTTCACCTGTTAATTGTAATGTCATTCCATCTTCAACTCCAGCTGGAATATTTATTTTTAATTTCTTATTCTGTTTTACTTTACCCGATCCTAGACAAGTATTGCAAGGCTTATCAATTACTTGACCCTTTCCACTACATGTTTGACATGGTTCCAATGAAATAAATGTTGAAAAACGATTTTGATTATAGACTCTACGAGTTTGACCTTGGCCATTACAAGTACCACATATACGTGGTTTAGTTCCGTGTGCAGCTCCTGTTCCACTACAATTACTACATTTATCAAATTTTGGTAATTCAATTTCATCTTTTTTTCCTGCTATAATATCCTCTAACGATAGTTCCATATCATATAAAATATCTCTGCCTTTTCTCCTATTTCCACCTATATTGAATCCGAATCCACCAAATGGATCAGATCCTTCAAATCTTCCTCCTCCGCCTCCTCTGCCTCCAAACATTTGTTCAAAAATAGTTTTCGCAAAGCCACCAAAACCCATATCTTTAAAGATCTCTTCAAAGTTTGCTTCAGATCCTCTAAATGCATCATCAGTACCTACGTGGCCATACGTATCATATCTCGTTTTCTTTTCGTTGTCTGACAGAACTGCGTAGGCTTCAGAAATTTCTTTAAATTTATCTTCTGCACCTGGTGATTTATTCCTATCAGGATGAAACTTTAACGCTAGTTTTCTATACGCATTTTTGATATCATCTTTACTAGCGTTCTTTTGTATCTCTAAAACTTCATAATAGTCTCGCTTGTTACTCATAAATTATGATCCCGTAATTAATTATAATAATAAAAAAGATTATTTTTAGCTTTGGATGGATGGAATTAAGATCCTGTTGCAGTTGTAGATTTGTCTCCAGTATTTGCATTTACATTTTCTCCTACATTAGTTCCATTTGGATTTGTAAAGTCTGCAGTATTTGTTTCTGGTCCAGTATTGCTACTACTACTACTACTACCACCACTAGCACCTGCTGCTGCTTGATTTCCTGCTTGAGCTGTTGCTGCTGCTGCCGCTCCAACTGTTCTATAAATTTCTGTGCTTATTTCAGCAAGTAGATCCTTTACTTGTTTAATTTTGTCCTTTAGACTTTCAATATTATTAGTAGCAATGACATCCTTTAATTCTTGTACTGCTTTGTTTATTTTTTCTGTTTGTTCCGGTTTAATTTTATCTTTAAAATCTTGAGTAACTAATTTTTCTGCAGAATAGACAAGATTATCAGCCTCGTTTTTGATTTCTGCCTCTTCTTTCTTTTTCGTATCGGCTTCAGAGTACTGTTCTGATTCTTTCTTTAATTTTTCAATTTCTTCTTGAGATAGTTTTGTATTTGCAGTAATAGTTATTTTTGCTTCTTTAGAAGTGCCTAAATCCTTTGCAGTAACATTTAGAATTCCATTTGCATCGATATCAAATGTAACTTCAATTTGTGGGATCCCTCTTGGCGCAGGTGGAATTCCGGCAAGGTTAAAAGTTCCTAATGATACACAGTCCACAGCCATAGGTCTTTCGCCCTGTACTACGTGAATAGTTACTGCAGACTGATAGTCAGCTGCAGTTGTAAAAACTTTACTTTTTTTCGTAGGTATAGTTGTATTTCTTTCTATTAGTGTCTCTTTTAGTCCACCTAAAACTTCAAGTCCTAGAGTTAATGGAGTAACATCTACAAGTAAAATGTCTGTAGAAACGTCTCCCGTTATAATAGCTCCTTGTATTGCCGCTCCTAATGCAACTGCTTCCATTGGATCGACTCCTCTTTCTGGTTCTTTACCCATTATTGTGGCAACAAACTGTCTAACTATAGGCATTCTTGTAGGTCCGCCAATCATAATAATTTTATCAATATCTGTAGGAGTAAGTTTAGCATCTTGGATTGCCTGTAACATAGGATTTTTACATCTTTCAACAATTGGTCTTAATAGTTCTTCTAGTTTTGCACGTGTTAGATTTACTATAAGATTTTTAGGTCCTGTAGAAGGATCATAAGCTAAAAATGGAAGGTTAATTTCTGTTGAAACAAGATTTGATAATTCAATTTTTGCTTTTTCTGCTGCTTCCTTTACTCTCATCATAGCAGCTTTATCATTTCTCACGTCCAATCCAGATTGTTTTTTAAACTCTTGCAAAATGTACTCAATAGTAGCATTATCCATATCAGTTCCTCCAAGCTGAGTATCACCTGATGTACTTTTTACTTGGAATACTCCTCCACCCATTTCCATAATTGTCACGTCTAATGTTCCTCCACCTAGATCAAAAACCATAATTTTCAAATCCTTCTGAATTTTATCTAATCCATATGCTAGTGAAGCAGCTGTAGGCTCATTAATAATTCGTTCTACTTTCAATCCAGCTATTTCTCCTGCATCTTTTGTAGCTTGTCTTTGATTATCATTGAAATATGCAGGAACTGTAATAACCGCCCTATCTACAGTATCGCCTAGAAATGCTTCAGCATCTTTTTTTATCTTTTGTAAAATAAATGAAGAAATCTGTTGTGGAGTATAATTTTTTCCTCTTACATTAAATTTAAAATCAGTACCCATTTTTCGTTTAGCAGCAAAAACAGTGCCTTCAGGATTAGAAATCATTTGTCTTCTAGCGGGTTCTCCAACTAAGAGATCACCTGTATTTGTAAATGCCACTACAGATGGAAAAGCCTTTCCACCAACAGAAGTACCTTCTGCGGCTTGTATAATTGTCGGTTTACCTCCTATCATAGCTGCTGCTGCAGAATTACTAGTTCCTAAATCAATACCAATAATTTTTCCCATATTTAATAATCACCTATAGATTAGTTTGATTCATCTATATTATTGTTCATTATATTTTTTTCTTTTTAGATATTTCGACAAGACTGGGCCTTAAAACTTTATCATTAAGCATATATCCTACACGTATTTCATTTGTGATAGTATTTTCTGGAAGATTATCATTATATGAGAAGCTAATAACATCGTGTTTATTTGAATCGAAGACCTTCCCTATCGTTTCAATTGGTATTACGCCTTCAGATTGTAAAATATTATCTAAATTCTTTAAAATACCTTCCAATCCATTTAGAAAAACTTCATCCAGATCTTTATTCTTTTTTATCATATCTAATGCCCTCTGATAATCATCTCGTATAGTTAAAAATCTAGAAAGAAGATTAGCTTTATTAGATTCTATAGTAGAGGTCATTTGTTTGTCTATTTGTTTTCTATAATTATCAAAATCAGCCATTAAATATTTTAATTTATTAAGATTAGTTTCTGCTGTTTTTTTTGTTTCTTTTAATTCAGTTTTTGTTTTCATTAATTCCTCTTCAAGAGATTCACTGCTGGTGGTGGTATTATCAGTAACTTGTTTTCCATCTTTTTTTAGAGAATTATTATTATTAATCATATAATCATTCAAATAAACAAAGCCCCGATAATTAGATATCGTTAAAATGCAATATGAAATGTAAAATTATAATATAATTATAAAGTATCAGACAAATTAAATATAGAATACACTAAAAACTGTCATGTCAGTTACAGATGACAACAATGATGAAATTTCTGCTATTATGAAAAGAAAGATAGAAAAATATCAAGAAGAATTGAAATTAATGAATGAACTTAAAAAAATTAACAAACCTCTACATCTCACTGATTCAAATTTCGATCTGGAAAAATCGAAATATCATTTATTAGTCGTAGATTTTTGGGCTGCATGGTGTGGTCCTTGTAGAATGGTATCGCCAATAATAGAACAACTAGCAGAACAATATTCTGGAAAAATTGTATTTGGTAAGGTCAACGTTGATGAAAATCCTCGCACATCTCAAAGATTCAATATTCAAAGTATTCCAACTTTAATGATCTTAAAGGAAGGACAGATTGTCGACATAATGATAGGTGCATTACCGAAAGGTCAAATTGAAAATAAAATTAAACAATACATAGCATAGTATAGCAATACGTCTAAATATATTTAGAAATTAAAAATAAAAATTTTTTCATCTTTGGACCGTTTACAAAATAATATAGATGACTTATTAAGTAAAATAAAAATTTTTATTTTATCATAAAAAAATTAGATACATTGACTAATTATGCATAATTACCTTTTATAGAAGATTTTGCTCCACATGCATCACACAATAAAAAACCAAGTTTTTTATTTTTTTCTGTTCTTGTATCGGGGCTACTACAAACAGGACAAATGACATAATCTTTTACATATCTATCAATTAGTGCACCAAACGATGATTTTACTTTACGCCCCAAAAAAATTACTCTATCACCATTAATATAGCCAGCAGATGCAAGTTCCTTATTAAGATATAATAATAATTTTTCTGGATCACGACGCAACGCTTTTGAAAAATCCATAAAATTTCTAAATATTGTTCTCTGACCAACCCAAATTATTTGTGGAACAGGTAATTCCAATCTAGAGATTTCTTTTTTAGTTGTTGTACCTAACTTACTATGAAGTCTATCAAGTAATAATTCATAATCTGCCTTAGTTTGATGTTCCATTCTAATCCATTAACATCTTTTCTTATTAATGTATCTTGTGTTATCATTATAAAAGGGAAATTTTAACAAAATAGTAAAATGATTATTAGTGAATTATAATATTTATTATAATATTATAACCATCAACTAAATATGATTATTGTTAGGCTTAAATAAGTATATTCAATAACCATCATAACGAACATTCCATAAATTTAGTTTTAATAAAATTATTTTGTCGTAATTCTCTTGTTTAAATAGACATATTATGTGAATAAAATAATAGTATTAGTAATAACTTTATGGATAAGTTTTATTATTATCATATTCATTTAACCAATGAAAAAATGGACTAGTACTGTTGTTGTATGGCAATTTCGAAGAATCAGACACATTATAACATAACATAAGCATTCTTTGCTCAAGCTTATTGATAAGATTGGATGGAACTTCAGTTTTTTTTAAAGGTTCTTTAAATAGTTCAAAAAAATAATCTTGTTTATAATATGCAATATGCTGTTCAAAACAGTAAGAGAGTATTGTTGGATCGCGTGTTATTCTATTATTAAGACTTTTAGAGGATGATGCTTGTTCTTCTACGCTTATTTGTAATATTCTTTTGTTATACTCGTCTCTAATAAAGTCAGAATCGAGTTTATTTTTTTTAAATTCATGAAAGATCTTGATATTTTTAGATCGTTGTTCCATAGCCTTTTTTGCTATATTTTTAGCAGATAAAATTTCTAGATCGTTAGTGACCTTGTTATTTTTTCCAAACAAATAAAATATTCCTATAATCTCATCTTTTTTAATAAAGGGAAACTCTAATTTTTTTTCAAGAAACTGCATTATTCTAGATTCAATATCTATGGGAGTAAATATTCCCATATAAGAATCAGATACTATAACCATATTATAATAATCACTTGATACAATGTTATTTTCTATAATAAATCATTAACAACTAGATTTATCCATATAAATATTATAATAATTAAACTGTAAAAAAGACTCTAATGATTAGTATTATATTTGTTTTAATTAAAATAAAAAAAAGATTTAGTGAGCATGTGGTGGTGGAGCGCCGCTTTTTGAAAGAGCTTCGTTGAATGTGCCTGATTCTTTTTCATGATATTCTAATGATGATTGATCTACTTTAATTGCTTGTGGTGGACAGACTGAAACGCAAGCCATACACCAGATACAATCATGTTCTCTTATAGGATCTGCTTTATCTGTATAGTCTTTTCTCTCTTCCTTTACTGAAGAGCCAGTTCCTTCAAATGTTGCCGTATGTGCATCTTTAGCAGGGACATCCTGTTCTGTTCTATACCATTGAAATACTTGAACGGGACACGCCTCAATGCATGCACCATCTGCAACGCAAGAATCCCAATCAACTGCTACCATGGTGCCACTTACACCTAATGGTACTTGTTCTTCACCTCTTGCAGCATATGCTGCTTTTACTTCTTCGTTTTCGAATGCTTCGCCGTCTTGTTTACCTGGTCCCCATCTAAAGTGGAAATGTTCAGCATCAGAAGTTTGAATTTTACCAATTACTTGATGATTTTTTGGAAAGTCTGGATCTATTGGCATTTATATCTATTTTTATCCATGAACATATATTATATAAATGATATGTGAAATACAGACAGTTTTTTTTATAATTTAAAACTTTAACAATTACTTTTAAAATTAGATTGTTTTATTTATATGATTAAACAAAAAAAGAAAAATAAAAAAGGTTATGAACTAGTCGTTGAATCCTTTTTCTGCATGTTGGGTTATATCTAATCCTGCTTCTTCTTCTTCATCTGATACTCTCAGACCAATGGTCTTGTCTATAATCTTGAATATTGCTATGGATACAGCGAATGCAAATGCTGCAGCTACTGCAATTCCAAATGCTTGTATACCAAGTTGTGCTGGATTTCCATATAACCATCCTACGGGGCCATTTGGCATTACCAGAGGACTAGCAGCTACTCCTATTGCTAGAGCACCTAATATACCTGTTACACCGTGGACTGAACTTACATCTAAGGCATCGTCTATCCTTAACTTTTCTTTAAACAACACTATACCATAGTATGAACCAAATCCCAGAATAATACCCAAAACGAAAGCACTTTCCCCAGTAATATAACCAGCAGTTGGTGTAATGCCAGCAAGTCCAGCAATAGCACCATTTATGACAGCTGCTACAGAAGGTTTCCCTGACCGTTTCCATGATAGAAAGAGCCATACCATTGTACAGGTGGCAGCACCTATCTGCGATGTCAAAAGGGCATTCCCTGCAACACCATTAGCAGCCAATGCACTACCTGCATTAAATCCAAACCACCCTAGCCATAGCATTGTAGCTCCAATTACAGCTAACGGTAAGTTGTGCGGTATCATTATCTGTGGTCCATAATTCTTTCTTCTTCCAAGTACTAATCCAGCAGCCAGAGATGCCATACCCGCACTAGTATGTATAACTATACCACCTGCAAAGTCCCATACTCCGAGCTGTGCTAGCCATCCACCTCCCCAGATCCAATGAGCTAATGGGAAATAAACAAACAAGCTCCAAGCTATTGCGAATATGAAAAAAGCACTATATTTCATTCTTTCCGCAAATGCACCAGAAATCAATAGGGGAGTAATAACAGCGAACATCATCTGATATGTTGCAAAAGTCACTCCAGGAATTGTAACATTTACTCCAAATCCCTCATGAATTCCCACTCCGTTGTAGAATACATGATTTAATCCTCCTATTATCCCGCCTTGAGTAGGTCCAAAGACCAAAGTAAAACCAACAATAAACCACAGGGTGGAAAGAATTGCCAACCCAGAAAACGTGTGCATTATTGCTGAAAGTCCATTCTTGAATCGGATTAAGCCAGCTTCAAAGAATCCCAAACCAGGTGTCATTAGCATGACAAGTCCTGTTGCGACTATCATCCATGCAGTATCACCAGTATCTAACGCCATTCCTGTTGCTAAGTCACCACATAGTATTATAAAAAAGTTTGTCCTAGAGTAATAAAAAATTAATTTAATAGTATTATTTAAAAAAAATTATAAATCTTTCAAGTATTTATAAAATATTTTGTAATTCCCTCTCAAGTACATTTGCCATGTTTTGTATATCGGTTTCAGTCACCCCTGGATGAACTGGCAATGATAAAACATGATTGCTTGACCAATCGGTATTTTGTAAATTATTGTTTATAGCAAACTTCTGATAAAAAGGAGTTTTATGAACTGGAGGGTCATAATAAACAGCTACTCCTATTCCATTCTCTATTAATTTTTTCTTTACCAAATCTCTCGTCATATTATTTGAATTATTGAATGATATTGTATAAAGGTACCAATTGAATTGTTTTATTTGATCTTCTTCGGGAATTTTAATATTATATTTTGAAATAATTGTTTCTAATAAATTAGATAATAATAAAGAATTTTGTCTTCTAAGATTTAAAATTGTATTTAATTTTTTCATCTGTATTTTAGCTATTGCAGCACTAAGCTCAGGAAGTCTATAATTAAGCCCTAATATCCTTGTATCATATCCTTCAACCATGCCATGATTCCTGATCATCTTTAATGTGTCTGCTAGTCCATCATCATTTGTTACAATAGCTCCACCTTCGCCAGCTGTCAAAACTTTACTAGCATACATACTAAAACATCCCATTATTCCAAAAGTTCCAGTTTGTTTTTTGTTATATATTGATCCTAACGATTGACAGGCATCCTCGATAATAGAAAGAGAATTTTGACCTGCAATTTCATTTAGTTCATCAAGATCAGAAGGATGGCCATATAGATGAACAGGTATTATAGCCTTACTTTTTTTAGAAATTTTTCTTTTCAAGTCATCGAGATCAATAGTATAATCTTTAGTATTAATATCTACAAATACTGGTTTAGCACCTGATGCAATTACGGCATTAGCGGTAGCTACGAAAGTAAAAGAAGGGAGCAACACTTCATCACCAGCTTCAATATTAAGTGCAAGTAATGCTGCATGTAAAGCAGCGGTACCGGAATTAACGGAGATCACGTGTTTAACATTTAAAAAATTGCGTAAAGAAGATTCAAATTCTTGAACTCTTTTACCTCCATTTCGAGCTGCACTAGTAAGAGCATTTTCATCCATCACGTTAATAATTTCTTGTTTTTCTTCATTATCTATCCAAGGTTTGTTAATAGGAATCAATTTTAACTAATGTATGTGATTGTGAATATTAAATAAGTGTTATTGATAAATCCATCAATTTTATTTACTATTGTTTCGCATCGTTATACACATTAAATTAATGCTCCTACTAAAAAATTGAGCTGATTATTATTACTTTATAAGAATAATTTATAAT
>DATFCH010000308.1:0-5747 GCA_035253345.1 Nitrososphaeraceae archaeon | reverse complement strand
TTGAAAGTTAAGATTATTTTACAGTAAATTCGAATTTAGCAGATTCGGGATTTATAGGGACAAAGTTAATTCCTAGAACAGGTATATTAATGGAATAGTTTCCTGGTGAAGAAAAGGTGTATGGAATAGTAACAGAACCTTCTGCGGTATGAAGAAGAGGTTGACTAATTTGCTTTGAAGCGGAAAAAATTTCTTGACCGTTATTTAATACTTGAAAGTCATAGTCAACATGAACCTGAATTTTATCGGTACCTGGTTCCAAAAAGTTGATCTTAAATTTAACATCTTCATTTGTATTAATAACTTGAGAAGGAGAGGGAGAAATACTTACATCTAAGGATCCGCCATTTGTTGATTGAACTGAATTTGGATCCACTATTCCAAAAGATTCTTCAAAAGTTGCACTACCCATAAGAGTAATTGTTACAAAAAACCCCACAATTACAAAACAACTTAAATATTTTTGTATCATAGTAAAGAAAAGAAAAATAATATAGGTATTTATTTATTTCATTATTAATAAAATAATTTAACTAATTATTAATATTTTAGTAATTATATAATTATATATGCAATTATTGAAAATTGTGTTGGTTACAAATATATTGATCATTTTATAATGATGTAAAATATAGGATATTTATATCTATTTTATATCATCTTTATTATTCTTAGGTTATTTTAAAGTGCTATATAAACAGAGTTATACTACGTTAATGTATAATAATTACAGATATAAAATTACTATTTTAAAATACTTTTCACTAAAATGTCTCTTTCATTCATATATTAGTTGAGGAGAAGTATTTAGTTAAATCAAACTAAAATTTCTGCTTCTCAACTCAACTAAGTTAACTTATGGGAGTTAATGATTGTCTGGCTACTTGGTGTCATATTGGAGTGGGTGCTAATACCAATACAACATCAAATAGATATTGAAATGGAATAGCAATAAGGTTTGTGGAGTATTCGTAGAATGCTTTTAACAATCTTATTTGACTTTGTACTAGTAGATTTTAAATATAGCCTATATACTTATCTCTTTAATATATACAGAGATATTTATAATTCAAATTTTTAGATCAGCATATACTTTACGAATATTTTCGAGTGTCTATAGATAAAATAGCTTAATCTTCTTTATTTTTCAATATAAAAACTATCCATTCGAGAGATAGTTGATAATATAACCATTCTGATAGATAGATATGACCATCAAGAATAGAAATATCTTTGGCTGATATATTTAATATGTTTTTTGGTAGAAGATTAAGATTACAAAAACCTTTGTAAATATAAATATTAAGGTATATTCAACGAATGTACCATAAGCATTATTAATACTCAATTAATAATACTATTTAGACAAAAGGAAAAGAAATTCAATTCCATAAACCGATTGTCTAGTAGTTTCGTTTCATTGGTGACCTTGAAAGGTCCCAATTTTATGAATTAAAGATAAAAAAAATACAGCATAATTTTAAAACTAGTTTAAAAAATTCAAAATTCATTAATCATATTGTCATAATTATCAACAATATTTTCAGTAAAACTACTTTTATATTTATTTAGTAGTTTCTCAAGTACTAGTTCTTTATTTTGATTTCATAGCAATAACGTTCTTTATGTGTACGGAGATCAATAATCTTTGCATCTCTTAATCTTGACAAATGCCATGAAATGGTGGACGGTACCTTTTTGTATGATTTACAATATCATTAAATCCACAATGCTCGTATTTTAAAATATAAAGAATAATTTTTCTAGTAGTAGGTTGACGTAAAGTCCTATTAAATTAGATTCCACACTAGAGACATCATGAGAAAAATATCTAGTAACCCTATTGTTAACCCTAAGGATTTGAACTCGTCCTGAATTGTCCAAAAGATTAGGATGATATGATAAAACTCCATTGGATAAACCAGTAATTCTTAAAAGCTCTCGATATCTTATTCCTTGTATGTCATTAATAAATTGGATTATTGTTTCCTGAACTGATTTTATTTTATTTTTGTTCTTGTATTTAGTCATTATCTACTAGGTCATCGTGGATTTTTTAAAAACGAAATACCAAAGAATATAACCATTACTAATAAAACAACATGAGATATCTCAATATTAACATAAGGAATAAACTTTACATGAATATCTTCTGTAGAACTGAGTAAATATATATATTCAGCAACTACAAGTGTAATAAATCCTAAAGTCATAAATAAAATACGACTGCTTCTACTTTTAAGACATGCCAAAAGAGAAACAACTGCAAGAAATTGTGATATTATCAGAGAAACTAAATGTAATAGAATATGATATATCATGTGAGGATGAAAAACATGAGGAAGAATAAACGGAATTAAGGAAATAGAAAGTATAGTACTTGCTATCAAAACCAACAATCTAGATTTGTTGTAAAAAGCATCAGAATCGTTATTGTACTTCCTTAACAACAAAATACATTCATCATAGATATATTAAATATATTTCCAATGAAACATTCGATTCGATTGAACTATTCAATTTTGAATTCATGATTTTTTATTCCTGGTTGTTGTGGTTTATACGTTATTACTATAGTATCATTAACATTATAATGACAATTTGCTATAGTACGAGGAACCTCATCTGATGCTTCAACTATACAATTATCTCCGTGTTTAATTGTTATTTTTCCATCTTCGGTAATATTTCCACTAAAAAGACTGGTAGCAGAGGAGCCCATTATTGCTATTACTAAAACTACTCCTGCAACAATAAAGACGATTGCTAATTTACCATATGAGATATTGTCAAAACTCAATTCATCTAAATTATAATATTAAATATTTTAATATTTGGATATTTATAATCCGGAACTAGATATTGCAAAATATAGTTGCTATAAACGGATTTAATCATTAATGGATATAACCACTATGCTCTCCTCGATAAAAAAAGCAAAACCTAAATCAAATGCTTCCCCCAACATCTAAGGATTTAGGTAAAGTAGATTTTTAATTAACTTTTATCGACGTTTTGTTTATTTGATAGCTTATTAAATAATAATATAATTTTTTTAAAATCATTTTCGTTAGCACTATACTTAGCAAATTCTACTAAATCAGTAATTTTCAAGCTATCTCGAATATCATTTATAGGATAATTATTATTTTTTTGGATTAATCTTATTAATTCCTCACTAGTTACTTCTCTTTGAAGACCTGTATCATAGCTCAAAAACAATTTAATAGCTTTGCCTGCAGTCCCGAAAGCTTCTTTGTATTCTCCTTTTTCATGATGTCGTTGAGCTAGTGAAATCAGTTTTTTTGATTCTTTAATAGGTTCGAAGGATTCTGATTTTGAAATTGGAGAAGAATCATTAATAGTAAACGTTTTTTTCTTTAAGAATTTTTTAATTATGAAATAAGCAAATATGGCAGATACAATAACAATGACAAGTATTACCAACCAGAATAGATTAGGCGATTTAGAACTGTCATCTTCTAATGTAACCTGTGTAATTTCATCATTCATAAAATTAGCTGTAATCTTTGCGGTATCATTTTTTTGATTTTCATATTGAAGTATTATATTAGTTTTATTTTCATTTTCATTTTCTTGAAAATTAATATCATTTTGGGAAAATCCTTCTGTAACTAACTGGTTATAAAATTGTTGAAATAGTGTATTTTGTTTTAATTTTTCTAAAAGTTTTTCTTGTTGAACTTGTGTTTGTTGTTTAAGGTCAGTTATTGTTCCATTTTTCATATTTCCTTGTAATGAAGCCCATTTTCCATCCGTATTATTATATTTTATATCAAAACTTCCAGTATCATTAGAAACGGGATTGAAAATATCATCGGTAATGTTATAACCATTTTCTAAGAGTTTTTGGTGTTTATTTAGAAAATCATTATCTGATAACAGACGTTTTTCATATTCTTTTTTTATTTGTTCTTGTTGTTGTACCTGTTTTTGTAATTGTTGCTTTAAAGCGTTGCTATCTTGAGATAACTGATTGTTCTGAAGACGCTGTTGCGGATTTTGTGATGGAGTTTGTTGATTTTGGAGTAGTTCATCTAGTCTTTGTTCCATCTGTTGTTCTTGTTGAGAAAATAAATCTTGCTGGTTGTCAAATAGGTCATTCAGGCTTTGTTCCATCTGTTGTTCTTGTTGAGAAAATAAATCTTGCTGTTGAGATTGTGTTTTTGGTTGAGAAGAGCTTTGCATTTTATTTTGTTGGTTATTTTTTTGAGAATCATTTGTTACAAAGTGTATGGTTATTGGTCCTAAAGGAACTGTTCGATCTCCGTTTTCATTATAATCAAAATTTAAATTCATAATTAAATTTGAAGGTGAATCTGACGTTCCCAAATCTAAAGAAATTTTTTGGTTTCCTTCGTTTATTATAAGAGATTTCGCTTCTGAATTAGAATTTGAGAATTGAACATTTCCCTGGTTGATTTGTTGTGTTATACTAAATTGTAAGATTCCAGATACTTGGTTTCCATAGGTGTTGTTTATTTGAATTGGAATTATAGCCTCATCACCAATCTTAAAATAATACTCTGTTTGGTCTGTGGAGAATAAGATGTCTTGCGCATAAACATATTTGGATGAAAATAGAAAAACAAGTAATAATGATATATATAAAATGAGTATTTTCATTGTATGATTCTACCTCGGCCGTATCTCAAATAGATTTGTAAGAAGAAAATACCCAGTGCAGAGATGAAAAACCAATCTTTAATGTTAGTTTCTTCTTTTTCTCGTTTTATATCACTACTTATATTCTGATAGATCTCATTTAATGTCTTAATATCTACAGACTTGAAATATTTTCCACCTGTTTGTTCTGCAATAGCTTTGAGTGTACTTTCATCTAGTTCTGCATATTGTGGTCTACCAAAAAAATCATAACCCAAAATAGTTTTTCCTTCAGAACCAAGACCAATTGTGTAAACTTGAATATTGTTTGATTTTGCAAAAGAGACTGCTTCTGATGGGGAGATCACTCCTGCATTACTTACTCCATCACTAAGTAAAATCACAACTTTTTTCTTATTTTGGATAGAGGTTGCCATATCGATCCCCAGGCTTAATCCATCACCAATAGCCGTTTCACCGTCTGTTGGAGCAATACTGGAGAGTTTTTCCATAACTCTATCCTTATTTGGACTCAGATATGCTGCAGTAGTTGCACCTGTTCCAAATATTACAATTCCAGTATTATCTTTAGAGGGTAATGATTCGACAAGAATTTTTGCAGAATTTTTTGCGGCCTCAAGTCTGTCAGGTTTATAATCTGTAGCTTGCATACTACCTGAAACATCAATCACAAGAACTACATTTACCCCTTCTTTGCTTTGTTCAAGAGGGATATGTGGATTAGCAAATCCAACAATCATCAATCCAATTATTGCCAAAGATAGAAAAAATAACCATAAATCTCTCCGAGATTTTCCTTTGTTACCTATTGCAGATTTGATAAATTCTAAATTACTGAATTTTATCGCTTCCCTTCTCTTTTTGGATATTATTTTATAATATAGAAAATACAATCCTGGAATTACAAGAAGCGCAATTAAAACAATCTGAGATTCAAATCCTGCCAAAATAATCATCTCCTAATTCTTTTTTTAAAAAATTTTCTTAATGGGATCTCATAATTTTCATCAGACAAAATCTTTATAAAATCTATTTTTAATTTTATAAGATTGGAAATCATTTGTGACTCATTATTTGATACAATCTCGGTGTATTTTTTT
>DATFCH010000307.1:0-2358 GCA_035253345.1 Nitrososphaeraceae archaeon | reverse complement strand
GTTATAAGAAAATCTTAATAGATATACATTTGGAAAAAAAAATTATCAGATGTGAGGAAAAAATAAATTCAGTAAATATAATATTATATTCTCAATAACACATCAATAATTTAGGAAAAAAACCTTTATTGTTAGAAAAACAATTTTTTAAGTACCTGACGCTTTGATATCTCAAAAAATCCAATTTGTCTAAGATATGAAGTTAAGCAGTTTGAACTTGTATAAATAAATAATATCTAAAGGCTAAACTAAGGAATAGATTTTAGAATATTTCTAATTTTTTTCTATTTGAAATTTAAATATTAACATTTCGAATTAGTTTTATTTTGGTAATGGTTAGATATACTTATCTTGAGTATAGTTTTAGGTACTAATGATTTAGCTAAATATCCCTTTCTGGAAGAAGCAGGAAAATATATTCGAGAAACACATTTCTCTTTGGATGACTTTGGTAGATCGGAATTTAATCATATTATTGAACGAGCTAAAAAAAGAATCGAACTTGAATTGATAGATGGTAAGGTTTATACTGAATTAGAAAAGTACGATATCGAACTTTTTACTTTCCTTTTATCCTTAATAATAATTAAATGTATAGGCTTAGATTATGCAGTAAAAAAATTCTCACTTTTTGAAGCTATTCGTGTAGAAAAATTCTTAATATCAGATCTTTTAAAAGAAAAAGAGCTAACAAAAAAAAATTTACTTATATCAAAAATTTTTAAAGAGCTTTTTCATCTAGATGTAAAACTAGATCAAAAAAAGACAAATTTATTCCATATGAAAATTCCTGATTATTTAAAGAGGGCGAGTAATTTTGATGAAGTTGAATGGAAATTAATAAATCGAGCAGTTAATACAGGTTATGTATACCTAGATGGAGATGAAACAGTTAGATTGATAAGATCTGAGATTCAAAAATTATTGTATAATAGAATTAATGACATGCCTCTCAGTCAGATACCGACTTCAATAACAATAACTGCAGAATCAATTAGAAAAAAACTAACCCCTTCGGTTAAAACTCCAATTCAGAAAGGAGAGTTACCCCCATGTATAAAAAAATCTCTAGAATTATTGAATAATAATGAAAACTTGCCACATTCTGCAAGATTTATGTTAGCTACATACATGTTGGCAATTGGAAAAACAGTAGATGAAGTAATCTTGTTATTTCAAAATGCACCTGATTATAATGAAAAAATAACAAGATATCAGGTAGAACATTTAGCAGGTAAAAAAGGGAGTCATACAAAATATTTGGTACCAACATGCTCCAAATTAGCAAATGAAAATCTTTGTTTTGCAACAATCGATTGTAAGGGAATAACGAATCCTCTACAATTCAAACAATATAAATATAAAAATGGATAACAAATTTGAAGTTAAAAATTCTGAATTTTTATTTAGAACTTACAAACAGTATTATTTTAAAAATATAGAATTACTTAAAACCCCAAAGGAAATTCAAAGTAGAGAATTTGGTATTATGAATTTTGATTCTAGGATGATTAGACATTTATCATTTTCTACTATTGGCAAATTTAAAGCATATGTAATTCAAAATGTTCCTGCTGATATCTATTGTTCAAATGGGTATTATCAATTTCCTACCTTTCCTGTTAATGATAAAGGTTGGAAGTGCGCTGATTTGATATTTGATATTGATCTTAAAGATTTATTTTTGCCATGTTATGAAGAACATACTTTTTATATTTGCTCTGGCTGTAACCATATTGAGAAAAATGATACAAGAATGTGTCCTCATTGTAAAGATACTAAAATTTTTAACAATACGATTCCCTGTAACAAGTGTATAAAAGAACTTAAAAAAGAAACAAAAAATTTAATAGAATTCTTAAGAAAAGACTTTGGTATAAAAGACGAAAATCTTGAAGTATCATTTTCTGGTAATACTGGATTCCATCTTTTAGTTTTTGATGAGGATTATTCTTCATTAGATTCAAAATGTAGATCTGACATAGTGAGTTATTTGATGGGTAAAAATTTATCCTTAGATAGCTTTGGCATCAGATCAGTAAAAGATGATCATAAAATCAAGATTCCTTTGAGTGGATATTCTTTTGGGTGGCGAAAAAGAATCGCCGAAAAGATAAAATTCACAGAAATATCAAGTGATAAATTAAATAAATTAATAAAAAAATCTGGTGGATATGATTCATTTAAGAAAGAAGTAAACAAAATTGTTTTGGATATTGGCGTTAAAATCGACCCTCAGGTAACTACAGATATCCACAGGATTTTTAGAATGGTTGGATCGCTCAATAGCAAAAGTGGTCTTTCAAAAATCATTTGTAAAAATTTGGAAAAATTCGACCTTTTTAAAGATTCAAGTTT
>DATFCH010000306.1:0-3243 GCA_035253345.1 Nitrososphaeraceae archaeon | reverse complement strand
TCCAGAAATTGTTTCTATAGGTCATTATCAACCAGTAAATAGCCAAAAATATCTAAACAATAACTATGAATATATATACCAATTTTCCAAGATAGGAAATGTAAAATTAGATAAAATAGCAGATGGTTTTGCAGTTCCGTTTCAAGATAAAAGTAATATCGGACGGTATTCAGATCAAGATAAAAGAGATCGTGGTAATGTCTGGTTTATGCCTTATAAAACAATACAAAATAAAGATGAAAGACCCCATCCAGCAGCATTTCCAGAAAAATTGCCTTATTATTGTATAAAAATTCATGGCTATAATTCCAACACTATAGTTTATGATCCTTTTATGGGAAGTGGAACAACAGCTTTAGCATGTATGGACTTGAAGGTAAATTACTTGGGAACAGAAATTAATAAAGAATATGTCAAATCAGCAGAACTTGACATTAATAAAAGAATAAATAAACTTAAAAACGACGATTATAGCAAACAAAGATCATTGGAAAATTATTTATGAGTCATGTATTTTTCAACTAAGCAATTTTTCAAAAAATCTAATTAAAGTAAGAATAAGCAAACAACAAGAATTTGAAAGAATTATGAAAGTATAGGATATGAATCAGATAGCAATATTTTAAAATAAGTATTTAAATTGTAGACATTGGTTTGTCGATATATATTTAAAAAAATGGAAACAGGTGAGTTGTGTTGCCCAATGAATTAGGTGAACATGGCAAACGTTTATTTGAAGTCTTTAATGCCAACAATAATAATTTTCACAAATATTTTACTATCTTATTAGGTTTGTCTTTCTTTTTTGTATTTTTTCTTATAATTCCGTATAGCCTTAGTCAGATAAATTCTAAAGAAATTTCAAGTTCGATTACTCAAAAACAATCAGAAATTCAAAATATCATTTCTCTAAAAAGAAATATTTCAGACGCTAAAGAAGGATTACTTTTATTAAAATCTGAAATCGATTCAGGCAATAAGACAATATCAACACTTATCAAAGATATAAGAAATTTAAAAAAATCAATTAACTTGACAGAACCAACAAAGTCTAATGATTATTCTAATTTTCTCAAAAATTACATGAAAAATATTGAATTTACTGATTGTCAAAATAAAACAGATCCAGGAGAACAGGCACATTGTAGTATAGGTGAACAATTTAAGATACAATATGCTAGTGTAAATAATCTTCTGGAAAAGAATGCAAATTTGTCAAAACTCAGATTTTTAGAGAGTAATTTTCCAATATCAAATATTAAAAAAGAGATAAGAACATTGCAGGATCACTTTAATACTACTAACTATGATAATGAAATTTATCATAATACCACAAAATGGGAAAAAGTTATTAGTGAAGGAGTTAATAAAGCAAATCTATTCTATAACAAATATCAGAATAAAATAGACAAAGAAATAATTTATTTAGAAAACTTATCACAAATTAAATCTAAAGAACTAACTGGTCTAAATAATAATTTAATAGAATTAAAAGAAAATCAAAAAGAAATTGAAAATAGAATAGAGGGGTTTGAGAGCCCAATAGGTAAACTCACTATAGGATTTAATGATTTACTAATAATATTTCCATTTGCATTATTAATTGGTTTTATATTGATTATTTCATATTTAATCGCATCTATGAATATTAGAAGGAAATTAATAAAATTTTACCCAAATTTTGTAGAAAATGATAATGTTGTTAATGAAAATGATATTGCGGATGTTGCACCATTATGGATAGATCCTAAGAATAAAGAACAAAATAAATTTATTAGATGGTTGGTATTGATATTCCCATTAATTTTATTTATTATGTCTTTTACATTAACTAAAGATAATTGGTTTCCATATTTAAGTAATTATGGTATAAATGAGAATGACATTATATTAAGTAATTTGATTTTTGCTATTAGTGTAATTTTATTTATTTATTCTTATTATAAAGTATATAAGGAATATACTAAAAAATAGTAATAGTTACTTTAAACTAGAAATCATTTTTAAGTTTTATAGTTATAAATGAAGATTATATAAAATTATCTTGTATAAGTTGTTATCAAATTGCAAGATGTTGCAAGGATATTTTACACAATAAATTGTAATAGCCAAGGTTTTGATGTTCAACATGCATCGCTCTTTGACGATTAATTATACTACCTTTATATAGTTTGTATCTATAAATATTTAGTAAAACTTCATGAATGCTAGAAATAGATTTAATTCTATAACCTCAACGCTAATTATATAATCCTTTAGAATATTAAAAAGACAAAACCCATGAATGTAGTTGCAGGGTTCGAGTCCCACTCTCGACGCTTTTCAAAATATTTTTCTAGATAATTCATATACAACAAAATTTATGTATGATTAAAAAAATGATATATTAAATTCTATTAGAATATATTGAATTAATTTTGTTTTTTATATATAATAAAATTTATAAATATTCATATCAATAATTGATTAAAAAGTAAAACATAAAAGTTTCGACTGCATATATAATGCAATAATTGACCATAGATCTGCAAAATTCTAGTTTTAATATTGATTCCGATTATGATACTATTGACAACAATAGCAATTATAGTAGCAGCAAATCAAAGTTCCTTATCGAAGAAAGAAGACGATTGGTAGCGAAGTTATGGGCGCAATCCAAATCAGAAACAGAGATAGCAAGGGAACTACATTGTAATGTTTCTACTATTTGTAGAGATGTAAAATTTCTAAAGAAATTATCACAACAGTTTGTTTTTGATATGGCTAAAGATTTAGGATTTTATTATAAAGGATGTATCGATACAATGGATCAGATCCAACAAAAATGCTGGAACATATATAATAATGATAATGTATCTCAAAAAGACAAATTATTAGCACTAAAAATCATAAAAGAAACCTGTGAATCAAAATTCTCTTTGATAGAGAAGGGACCTTCAGTTATGGCTCTAAATTTATTACAGGAAAGAGTAGAAAAAATTGAAACGTCAAATAATGAATTTAGATAAAACCATTAAGGAGCTACAAAATAGGTTAGATGAAGTTCATCCTTATTCTAAATCCTTTGTTAATCATCGAAATAGAAATGATGGAATCAATTACTGGAAAGGTAAAAAGATTATATCAATAAAAGATTGGAATGAACTATATAAAAAAAGATCGACATATACAAATAATTACAAAACTATTTTAACAAATCGAAAACCATTACAATACTTTCCTGATGATTATAATAGTTTAATA
>DATFCH010000305.1:0-3007 GCA_035253345.1 Nitrososphaeraceae archaeon | reverse complement strand
TATTCTGTATGATTTCCTGTTTTCCTTTTATTAATCGTTAACAGTAACTAATTCCGTAAACATCTGAAAAATAATTTTATTCTTGTTAATAATAATCCCAATTTTTAATTCATTTTCTTTCTAGTTCTATTGATGAATCCTTTATCTTAAAGGCTAAAAAAGAAAATGTGTCAATTATTTTTATTGATATCATAAAATTAGAATCAGAACCAAATATTGGAAAATTCAATCCTTACATTCAAATTATTATTCTGATGTTTTTTTGATGATCAATTATTTTTCGTATGTATTAGAAATTTATCATATATCCTGTTAGAATATTAGGTTAGTTCTGAATCTTGTTTCTAGTTGTAAATAATTTAATTACCATTTGGATTAATCTCATTTTCTTTAAGAATTATTCTCATTCTCAATTATACGAACCAATAAATATAACGATCTCATATGTTCGAAGGTCAATTTTGACCGTTATCATAATCAATAAATCTACAAATTCAAAGGGCTCACTTGTGTGAATTTTGATGCACTTTATTTTTAGCCTTAAATAAGACAATAAACATAAAATTTGATTCGCACCGATAAAGGATATCTGATTCTGTTATTTTTGAAACGAAGGTACTTTAACTCCAAGCAGACAATTAACTAACTATCATACTACTACTAGTACTATCAGATTATAATAAATAAATTATTAGTTGGTTTGTGCTGTAGTCGATAGAAATGTATTCATTATATTACCCATCTCTTCCGGATATTGATCCATTACTGCATGACCAGCATTTTTGATCTGTACAAGCCATGCTCCTGGAATCTTTTCTACGATCTTAATTGAATTAACATGGGGTTGGTAACGATTATCATCGGTTCCAGTTATGACCAAAGTGGGTTTATCTAGTTTTGCAAGCTCATCACAGGCACCAGTCCAATTTGGATTGTCCTCCCAATGCTTTCCTACATTATTCTGGTTATTCATAGCCTCAGGGGAAAGCCCAGGCTTCGCTTCCTGCATATCTGTTGGAATGTTCTCAAGTACGTCAGGATGCAGTTTAATCCATCCAGATCCTACTGAAGCAGATACAAACTCTTTCATCTCCTCCTGAGAAACAGAAACATTATTTAGAGATTTATTTACCACTTCAGCTTGAAGTTTTAGAAAGTCGGCCGGTTTAGGTGTATGATCTTTTCCGCCACATGATGAACCAACAAGTGTAAGAGTGTTAACCTTGTCTGGATACATAATTGCAATCTGTTGGGCTATGTAAGATCCAAGAGAATATCCCATAACATCTGCTTTTGGTATTTTGAGAGCATCCAGCAAACCAGCTGCATCAGTTGCTAGTTGCTGATAAGTGTATGGTTTGGAACCCATTGTTGTATTTCCAAGACCACGACTATCAAACGCAATTACTGTGTGATTTGAAGAAAGAGTCGTTGGAAAGAACGGGTCCCAAGCATCCATACCATCAGAGGCACCATTGTAAACTAAAATAGGGTCACCTTTTCCTAACATCTTGTAGGCAATTTCAATATCCCCTACCTGAACTTTTTTTGCAGGAATACTTTGTAAGTTCGATAAATCAGTTGCATTGAAATTTGTGCTATCTTGCTGACCATAAACAGGATTGATAGGAGTAATCGTCAACATAAAAGCAGCAGCAGCAGCAAAAGCTACAGGAATAATCATTATGATAGAGATGATTATGATGAAAATCGAAGTTTTATTTCCGTTAATATCTGATAGGAAATGTATTGTTTATCTGTATTGGCATAACATCTACTAACATTTAACCTTATACTTTATAACATATATTTTCAAAAGACTATACCAACTATATTGATACAACAGCTATTTCCCTGAAAAACATTCACTAGAATTAACGAAATACTTAAGAGTTTTAAAGAAAATACTGATATTGGTTATCTTTGTGATAAACTTAACTTTTCCTTACTTAAGTTCACAGTTCGACTTTCCTTAATAATGTATGCTAATGTAGTTTATGCAAGGTATTACTTCTATTGAAAATATCTTTGTCTCTCGCTACTACATACATATTATCAGGCTTAGGGATTTGAACTTTATTAATACACCAAGGCACTGAGCAAATTTATTAGTTTAATTACCATTTAATATGACCGCTAATCCTTTTAGGCAAGCTTTGGAATAATTTTTTATCTTTTACAAAAAGTTATTATATACTTATGACAGTCATAATTGTTTTTAACATCTTGATCCTTTATTTATACTAAATAACATACAAAACAAGGTAGCAAAAAGTTTTTAAAATATAGTACCGTATGAAGGAGTATCTAAAAAGCTATTCTCAAAAAAATATATCTATCTTAAACTAACGCTTTTTACCAATAATAGTTGTAGTTGTTGCTGACGTCGTTGCGTCGATTATTGTCGCTGTTACGGCAATTGATGTTGTCATCTTATTAATTGTCGTCGTCGCTGTTACGGCAATTGTTATTATTATTGTCGTCGTCATTGTTAGTCAAAATTTATTTTTGTCATCTTATTAACTCTAGGTTCCTATTGTTATTTGTTAGATATGAAATCAAAAAAAGATAGAACCTCCAATAACAAGTTTTGGAGAAATTATAACAAAAAGATGTCTTTTGCATATTACAAAAGAGGTTTGAAATATGGAGAACGTATCTTACCGTCTGGATTTTTTGAAGGTCAGATGCGAGGAGCCTTAAACAAATGCTGGCTTGGTTTTAAAATAGCTAAGGAAAAAGAGGAATGGGATAAGCTAGACCTTTATGCTAAAAGGATACAGAGCATAGAAAAAGATCTTGGAAAAGAAATAACAGATTTTTCCGACTGGGGTATTGAATAACAAAACTATTTAGACCATAAGAATAATAGTTATCATAATACCAATAACATTGTTTACTCTAATAAACACATTAATTTTTCCAAAATCTTCTATCTTTGAATGTCTAAATCTTCTAAATTTTCTAATTCTATACTTTTAATTATTAATTAAATCTTATATCACCC
>DATFCH010000304.1:0-2219 GCA_035253345.1 Nitrososphaeraceae archaeon | reverse complement strand
ATATTGATTATTATACATTATTATATAATTTTTATAGATCTAATTCAAAAAACCACATATTTTACAAAATACAATGTGTTGCATCAAATAATCCCTTAAATAGTCTTGATTGTTATAGTTATTCATTGTTCTCCAAACATATTGCTATAATAGATGACGATCTTGATCTTTTAAATTTATTCCAAGAAGCACTCGAAATGGATGGATATACAAATGTTCATATCTTTAGTGAACCAATAGCTGCATTAAATTTTATACAGAAAAAACCAAATGACTTTGGACTTGTAATTTCAGACTATAAAATGCCAGGTATGAATGGATGCGAACTCTGTGTTAAACTACGAGAAATTAATCCTTCCATCAATTTTATAATTATCTCAGCCTATGATTATGTCTCTTCTAGTAAAGATAATTTCAAACTTGTAAGAAAACCTATACCTATACCTATATTCCTTGAAATTATTAAGGAAAATATAATGGAAAATGACCTAGAATCGAAAATCAAAGTTAGCGCAAAGATTAAGAATACTAATTCATAAACCGATAAATAGACAAATATTTATTCTAAGCGTGAAATGAGCCCAAATGTCTAAATAATGTTTGTGGAAAGACAAAGAGGCAGCGCGCCAATTCCGAACATATGGGTCGTTGTAGCCATATATCAGTCGTAGCCTGCGCTCACTACCCTTACACGCAGGCTATGACATATTATTCAAATAAACAATTAATAAAATAGTATTTTTGGCATTTTGAGATCTTATTTTGGGTTTCGCTGTAGATGATGAATTAGCATTTAAACTATCACTACTTTTATGGAACACTTGTCGGTTATGGTCGACAAGAACTAAACTTTTTTGATTGACTAGGTAGAAGAGAAAAGAGAACTATTTAAATTTGATATCATTATCTAGAATAATTATTTATAGGTGAACTGGATCTGTTAATTTAACAAAATGAATTTAGCTGTGAACGGCATATTCTAACTTGTATGTTATTGAAATTTCTCAGAAATAGAATATTCATTTTTATTGTTATGTATTCTTTGTATTTGTATTATCATAGTGGAGTAAGAAATAACTAAGGCATTGAAGTAATTAAAGATGAAGCTGAGAATTACGTGTCTATATAGAATTCGATTCAAAGATTTGGTTCTTGTAGATCTACAAAAGAAAAAGAATATCAGTCTTCATTATAGATAAAAAAGTATCCAAATCAGTAGCCAAGATTTTTGGTTATGGATTGAAATTAATTATTTCATAAATCAGTACGTGGTATCCATATTTCAAAGATAGGATAGAATGTTTTAACGACTAATAGTAACATTGAACAAAGAATAATAATTGTGATTTAGAATATGTATGCAATTGGATCAAGATGTTCTTTTATTTATATAATGCAAAAATAAGAAATAAGAAATAACATTATATTCAAAATTAGATGTGAATTTATCTTGTTAACAGGACTGTGAAACTATAGAGATTTAAATACTATTATTTAAATTATCATAGCCTGAACTGGTAGAAAAGCAATAGAAAGATTGATGATTCAGGCTATGATGGTATTTGGTCGAGTTGATATTAATTTGCCTATTAACCTTCCATGTTCAGGGAGTAATTGTTGTATCTATAATTTTATATTTGGATTTATTAATCCTCTGTTATTTCTCATTCTAGAATTTGAACTTACGTTCTGAAACATCAATAATTCTTTTTTATTTATCATGTGTAAAATAAATATAGCTTCTACAATTCATTTATTCTGTATCAAATGTATGAAAAACTATCTTCATGTTATTACCAATTGAAAATAACATTTCAACAAATCTGTAGTATATTTGATAGTTAAAATAACAATCATTTGTAAGATCGTGTATATAGATTTCGCGGAATTCTTTCTTGTAGCAGTTGATCAAAATTGAATAATAATATATTTAATATATCTAATCTACGAAGTATTTGTAGATAATCGTTGGATATTATGTAATTATATATTGTTCTTTGATAAGCATGTTTTATAAGATGAGTATTAAATTTATTAATATGATTCTTTGTAATTTATATATTTTTTAGACAATTAACTTTTTTAACAAAATATACTACTATTGTATAGGATATTATATAATTTTTTAGTTTAAAAAATATTATATTAAATCAATATTTATAACAAGTAAAAATTAATTATTTTTTTCTCTTTTGAGTAGTACCTAGAAATAAATATAA
>DATFCH010000303.1:0-2389 GCA_035253345.1 Nitrososphaeraceae archaeon | reverse complement strand
CATGTTTGTTATACATTATAAGTTCTATACTTCTAATTAGCAATAAAATTATTCTATTAAGAATAAGTTTAACTAAAAGATATATAGAGAAATCCATTATAATCTTAATATAATCTTAATATAATGTTTATAATGCTATTAAAAGATGATATTAAAAAGGACTGGTTTTATATTCTTATTTTTAATTACATTAAGCTTACTTTTCAGTTCATCTCTTTTTCACTATAAACCTATTTCAGCTCAGGTCTTTGAATTTCAAGAAGACGATTATTTTGATATTGACAATAAACCTCGAGGCTTAGAAACATTAACCAGCACAAATAGCGATGATGATGAAGATTCTTCAAATAACGACAATGATGATTCTCCTAAAGAAAAAAAGAAAAAGAAAAAAGATAATTCAGAAGAGAACGATGATTCAAATTATAATGACTTCTCTGACGATGATATTCAAAAATATTATGTTCAAAAATACGATTTAAACGGTACTTATCTTGGTGGATTTGGTTCAGGAGGAACAGGTGACGGACAATTTTTGCATGCTCATAATATAGCAGTCGATTCAAACGGTAGTATTTACGTAACAGATGAGCAAAGAAAGAATGTTCAAAAGTTTGATTCAAAAGGTAATTTCCTACTTTCTTGGGGTGGCCCCGATGACGAAAATCTTTTCTCAATGAAAATGGAAGATATCAATGTCGATAAAGATGGAAATATTTGGGTCGTTAACTGGGGACCAGGAAAACTCATGAAATTTGATCCGAATGGAAAATTACTAATGACGATAGGAAAAAAAGGAACCGGACCAGGTGAATTTAATAGACTTTGGGGAGTGGCATTTGATTCCGACAACAATATCTATACTAGTGAGAAATACTCTTATCGTATACAAAAATTCAATCCTAACGGTGACTTTATCAAACAATGGGGAGAATATGGAGAAGGCGATGGCCAATTTAGACATCTACACGCTATATCTATAGATTCAAAGGACAATATTTATGTAGATGATGAAGACAATGGGGCCGTTACAAAATTTACAAAGGATGGCAAATTTATTACTAATTGGGGAACTGTTGGCAAAGGAGACAGTCAATTTGATGAACCGCATGGAATTGATTTTGATTCAAAAGGAAATGTATATGTAGTAGATACACAAAATAACAGAGTTCAAGTATTTACTCCTGATGGTAAATTCATCAAAAGTATTGGAAAAGAAGGTGCTGCTCCAGGAGAATTCTTACTTATCCACGATATAGATATTGATAAAAACGATATAATTCATATTCTGGATAGTAGGGATGCACATCCTAACAAAATAAATTAAAAGTTTACTAAGAGCCTATCCGAAAACTCCTCCTCTTTTATATGTTATCCAAGCAGAGACAAAATGTAGTATCGCAATATAGTTCTCTTCCTTCTTTTCCCATCTAATCAACAATCGTCTGAATCTATTCATCCAAGAGTGCGTTCTCTCAACTACTCATCTTCTTGCTCTATATTTTGGTATTTTTCTTCCTCTTCTTTTCTTCTTTTTGTTACTGTTATTGTATCCTTCTCCTCTCCTGCAAATATGTATGATATAACCATATTCTAAGGAACTCATATACTTCAGGATAGTCATAGCCCTTGTCAAGACAGATGTGTTGTTGTTGAGTATTTGCTGTTAATGATGATGAGGATGATGATGGTTGTGATAGTAGTGGTCTGCAAACCACTATACTCTGAAGAGTTGATCTTGTCATCTTCATATCATGTCTGTTAGCGCCATCTATAGTAATACCAATAGGAATACCTTGACCCTCTATCAAGAGACTACGTTTAGTACGTGATTTCCTTCTGTCTGTGGGATTTGGTCCTGTACTTTTTTTCCCCAAGTGGTGCTTTGGTTATTGCACCATCCATTGATTGCCGTTTCCAATTGATACCAACTTTTTCATCGTATATTTTTAAACCATCAATCCACATACGTTTGAATACACCATCTTGTCTCCATACCTGAAATCTATCATGTACAGTACTGGATGCACCAAGACTTGGTGGTAGTGCTTTCCACTGACATCCAGTACGTGCTATGGAAAAGATAGCAGTTATTGCCTTTTTATCATCCATTCTTGAACGATCTGTTTTATTCTTCTTTCTTTTGGGTTTATGTACAAGATAAGTTGAAATTTGATTTCATAATATATCTGGTATTTCATAAGATGAATCTATTCCAGAAATCTCAGATATCAAACTATTCCCATGATATATAGTGTATCGATACTTAGTTTTACCGAATAGATCTATTGTACCATAAACTCAAGTACTCTAAACTACTTTTCGGATAGGCTCTAAATTATACGATTTGTTTTTATATTCAATAGATATTTTTTTAGTAACTATATTA
>DATFCH010000302.1:0-4920 GCA_035253345.1 Nitrososphaeraceae archaeon | reverse complement strand
AAACAAAATAGGAGTTCTACAATAAGAAAAGAGTAATTTAGGTTCACTTAAATTTTTTGCTGGATTATTATATATATATATATATTCTCTATTATCATCTTCTAATTCAATACTAATAGATGATTATAACTATATCTTTATTTCTTACTATTGTATATATGTCTAAAAAATCAAATATTATTTCATACTATCAAAAGATGGTTATTTATAAATTTCAAAGATTGAGTCCCTTTTTGTTATCCATTTCATTGGTCTTTGAAATTGTAAACTGGTCCACTATATTGTTATGATAATCTGAATAATAATTTTGAGGTAATTTGTTTTCATTTGCATAGAATGTTCCTTTCAAAGTCTTGTCATTAATCTCAATATTTAGAAATCCGAAATGTTTGTCATCCTGTTTGGCAATAAACGGTGCTTGTCCTTCAAGTTCATAGAGAGACCTTCCTGCAGTACCTGTTATAAGATAAATTATTCCATTTTTATCATTATCTTTATAGTTATTATAGTTAATACTATGATAATTCTTTTGGTTTTTGTTTACTATTATAGGATTATCAGAACTGGCTACACTACTACTATGATAGTCAAGTGGAAAGGTCCTCTGATAATTGTGATTGTCACTACTCAAAACTAAATCTACATCATACTTGTCAAAAAGAGGATAAAAAGTATCTGTTATTTTATAATCAGAATGATGTTTTGAAGGTGAGGTATACATGGGTGTAGATTGTACAGTAAATATCCAATCTATATTTGGATTGGTAGAAGCAGTTTTTAAATCATTATCTATGAATTTATACTGAGCAGAACCTGGCTTGTAATCAATAAAAGGGTCTATAATAGTAACATGTACATTATTGATGTCAAAAGAGTAATAAGTTTTTTGAAGATTCAAAGGCTTTAGATATTGATTCATTACGCCTATCGCTCCCCCACTAGTGTCACTATATTCATGATCTCCCATGGCTATTTTCATTTTTGATTTAAGTGGTTGAATCATTTCTAACCAACAATTTGCAGATTTTTTATAACTTAGGTCTCCATTTGCAATTACAATTTCGGGATTATTACTTTGTATATTCTGTACGGTTTTTTTAGCATTTTCATCACATCCCCAATCTGCTGCAACAGCGATATTGAAGTTTTTATTGTTATTGTTATTGTTATTGTTATTGTTATTGTTATTGTTATTTTGAGTAGCATAAATAGAATGGTTAGCTAAAGCAAATATCATTATCAAGATTACGAAAAAAAATATCTTAAACACAAATTTATTATCTTTACAAACTAAATAAAAGATATACTAAATTTATCTTGATAGTAATATCTTTATAATTTAACTGCAGTTAGTGGGTTTTTTTCAATGGTCATAAGTCCATCAATATAATTTACAAGTTTAGTCTACTACTAAAATAGAAAAAGATGGATTTAATCATAATTGGTGAATATTTTTTCCGATATATTTTCCAACATTGAAAATTGTAGATAGAGTTAATTGTGGTCGTCAGAAGAATAGCCTTCTAACAACCACACCCTTGAAACTCAAGCCCAGCTCGAGCAAATTATATTAATATATAATAACATAAATTTGTTGGTTATTTAGTTCGTTATCATTTCCAGAATATGCTATATACATTAAATACAATTACTTTTTTATCGTTAGCAATGCAAGTGGCCATGGATAAAAATGTTTTATTAAAAGGATTTTAAAATTGCTATTTGATAGATTTAGGATAATCTTTGTTGGAATATTGTTTGTTATGATAGTACATGATTTAATTATAGGTAAATCTTCCAATACTGCAGAATACTGCCCAAAAAGGAGATTGCTGGCATCTCATCAAGATTGTTGGTAATGAAATAATTTCTTTTTTTAAATTAAATCATGAATTTTTTACCATATAAATTTATTGAATCTTCCTTACGAAAATATTAAATACTCTAAAATTTTCTAACAAATAAGATGGTTAGAGAAGGTTACAATAGATACATATATTTTTTGATTGCAATTTCGTTTACTGTCAGCATTTTATACCTTACTGCTTTTTCTTGTGAATCGATATTTGCACAGAAAGATGATGATGAGGATGATGATGATAAAAAAGAGAAGGAAATAGAGAAGCTAGTAGTTAAAGCCGCAATTGATTTGGAAAATGTAGATATGGAAAATACTAAATTCATACGAGTAATTGGTTTTATAAATGGTGAAGAGGCGAAGGAAGATATTCCTATTTCTTCTATAGATAAAAATAAGAATAATTTGAATGTAGAATTAAAAGTAAATGAAGAAAATGATATAGTCGAAGCAGATTCTCCTGATGAATTTTTTGTCTGTGGATATCAAGTAAGAGAAGGAGATGTATCTAAAAAATCAACTACTACTAATCTTGTAACAAAGTTCGACTGTAATGAAGGTGATATTCTTGGTAATCCTACTAAAATTAGTTTATTTAAATCAGGTTCACAAGTATATTCTAAGAGTCAAGAATATTATCAGGGACATCTGAATGTGGTCAATAACAATAATACAGCAAATGATGACAAAGTAAAAATAAAAATAATAGCTCCTCTTGCAGATAAAAAAGATACAGAAAAATTAATAATTGCCGCCATGATAAAAGGCCAAATACAGTCTGATGTTATAGAAGATGTACAAGCAGAACTTGATAAAAGTGACAGTAATACAATATCAAGAACATTTGCATTTGACAGAAATACTGATTTAGGTCCTATACAAATCGGAGAGAGATATCACGCCTGTGTGGCAAGTAATGATTTGAGTCCTCCAGAAGGTCAGGAATGTGAAAAGAGATTAGTTAAAAGTTTCGATAAGGTAAATTCTTTACCAGCTCGATAGATAGATAGATAAAGATAGAGATAAAGAACATTAAATTAAGAAAACTAAACAATTATTTTATGATATAATAAATTAATTTCTAATTTCTTTTTGACAAAAATAATTTTTTATTTTTAGTCAAAAAAAAATACTCTATTAACAATCTCCAATTACATCTCACATTTAGAAATTCCTGAAGTATTAGTGCTCAACTTCCAAACCTTATATAGTTCTGCTCTACCAATAGCAATATTGAAAGTACTACTGATATTATCCCATAATTCTTTCTCTTTATTCTATATCTTTTCTATTGTCTGATAATAATTTTACAATTTTTGCTCAATCTGACTTGGAGACAATAAAATATCGAAATTTAATTATTGATTTAGGCAATGGTCTAAAGACCAACGCACAACTAACCATCCCCGCAATAGGTAAAGGTCCATTTCCTGGTGTAGTTATCTTTCCAAGAGCTGGTGCAGGTTCAGTACTTTCACCTACATCTCCATACTCTGATATGGCCGATTATCTCTCAGATAGAGAATTTGTCGTACTTAGATATGACAAGAGTGGTGTGTGGCCGAACTTCACGATATCAGATAGTAATGCATGGGGAAATCTTACATTCAACGCTCTGAAACAAGATGCAGAGAAGGCTTTATCAGTTCTATTGCAGCAGCCAGAAGTCAATGCAACTAAAAAGGCAACATTGATTGGACATAGCGAAGGTACTAACATACCACCTAGAGTTGCTGTCGATAACCCAGATAAAGTCACAAATATAGTCCTAATGGCTCCAGTAGTTGAAAAATGGATTGATATTATATATTCCCAGGAAGTTGCATATCCTCTTCTTTATGCCGAAAGAATATCAGATAAAGGTCAAACCGGACAGTTATCAGTGGAGGAAGCATCAAGAGACCCTATCTTTCAGAGGTTGGTTGGTGGGAACCTGACTCAGCTTCTTCTTACCATGACCAATGTTAGTGATAATCGTAACGGTACATTACCTGGACAAAACAACCGCACTGATGATGATTTAATTAATATTGAGGATGAGTTAAAGCCTGCACTTGTAAGAGTATATGAAAATGATACACATCTCCAACTGCCTTACAGCTGTCAGCCAAATGCATAAACATCTATGGTTGCCCTAGTTATGGAAAATCGTTTTCTGCCCTGGAAAGTGTCATAGGCATGATAGGAAACGTTTTTTCAAGTACATGTATCCTCATACTTGAAGGAAAAAATGATAGCCAAACCCCACTTGAACAAGCGTTACTATTGCAACAGAGATTAACAGAAGTAGATCATCCTGATCACCTAATTATCACCTATCCAGATCTTGGACAAACATTTGTTCCTACCAATCAATGGGTAAGCTCATATGGTCAAATAGAAGAGTATGTCTTACAGGATATGTACGAATGGCTCACTAATCCAATAAGGGATCCCAAGTGATGTACTAGGTCTAATGGTAATAAATTGAGAAGGATTTTGATTTTTGTTAGTGATATTTTATAGGTTAGGATACAAATGCTACCGTAAATAATACTGAAATAAATGTCAAATCTAAACATCAATCCGAACAATTGACCAATACATATTATAATTATATTTACTCGGTTTATTAAAGCAAGCCAACGGTAAACTTGCTGGTATAGATTATAAAATGTATAGGACAGCTAGAATGCATAAATGAAATAGTTTATGTGTATCCACATAATAAAAAAATATTATAAATTTAAGCAGAGTGTCTAAATAGATGGTATAGATAGTTATAATAGCAATTAAAACAAGTTAAAAACTAGTTTTTATTGATTAATCAAGTAAAGATGAATAATCACAAAAAAATTAAACATTCGATGAAATTTTTTAAGTTACCTCAAAGTATAAAATTCTATAATTTATGTTCCAAATAAATGGTTGATTTATTCTTCTGCTTGATAACTGGTATAATAGCAGTATGTTCTGCTAGAAGACTTGTAAAATAGTTAGATGGTAAAAGATGTTTTAATTGTTTGGAATGGATTGAATAGAAACCAGAAAGTAAAATGGAATAAAATAAATAAAATCAATAG
>DATFCH010000301.1:0-2488 GCA_035253345.1 Nitrososphaeraceae archaeon | reverse complement strand
AATTCTTAAAATTATATATTTTTTATTCTATCTATATTTTCATATTTATTAATATTTTTTTTTGATTACAAATACATTTGATTATTATCATAATAAAATATTATTTATTTATTCATTTATTTATTTATTTTTATAAATATAATATCAAGACATGTCATTTTTTAGCATTTTTCTTTTTCTTTTTCTTTAGCGTCAATTTCTTGTAAATATTGCAGAACCATCGGAAGAAATACACCTACATCGGTCACAATTCCTATTGCCTGAGTAGTTCCCCTATCTAATAATTTTGTAACTACAGATTGATTAATATCTACAGCAATTACCTTCACATATGAAGGTAACATATTTCCGACAGCAATTGAATGTAGCATTGAAGAAAGCATTATTACCATTTTAGCGCCTTTTAAAACTTCTTTATACTGTCGTTGTGCTTCTACAACATCGGTAACTACATCTGGAAGTGGACCATCATCTCGAATTGAACCAGATAATACAAAAGGAACATTACTGTTTATGCATTCATACATTACGCCTTTAGTTAGTATACCTTGTTCTACCATATTTTTGATAGAACCAGCTTTAAAGACTTCATTGATAGATTGCATATGATTCCGATGGCCACGTACAGCCAAAGTTCCATCATCTATATTCATACCTAAAGAAGTTCCCAAAAGTGCATTTTCAATATCATGGACCGCTAGAGCGTTTCCAGCCAAGATACCATGTATATAGCCCATTCTAATTAATTTAGCTAAGGAACTAGATGCTCCTGAATGAACTATAACTGGACCTCCAACAACTATTATTTTTTCTTTTTGTAATGCTGCTACTTTATAAATATCATATGCTACCTTTTTGATAATATGTTGAGTAGGTCGTTCACTTGAAGTGGTACTGCTCATAAATTGAAAGATATCAACTCCTTGACGAGGACGTTCATCTGGTATAATACGAATACCGTTTTCATTAATTACTATCATATCATTTTTCTTTATATCGCGTATCATTTTGCATTCAGCTGTTTTTTTATGTGTATCAACAACTATACATTTATCCATCATAATATTTTTAACATCTATCCATATTCCATCATAGAAAATCTGGGTTGGTTTATTAGTTGTACTATAGAATAAATCAGGCATAACCATATCTGCTGCTGCTGGTTCTAAAGATACATCTTCAGTAGAAATTGGCTGGGCACCATCTCTATAAATAGCTTCTAATATTTGACCAAGATGGACTCTATTTTTGCCCACAACAATAAGTCTAGCATAACTGGGATCAGTCTTTTGCTTGCCAACGGTAAATTCCTGTACTCTAAATTCCCCATCTAAATCCATTATTTTGTCAAAAATGCTAGTTAAAATCATCGAATCTATGAGATGTCCTTTTACCTCAATTTCTTGTTCAAATTTATTATTATTATTATTGTTTGACAAATCGTAATACTAGATGATAAATATAGTTTAGATACTTAAGTATTAATTAATCAAATGGGAAGAGAAAGCTTTCCCGTATATTCTGGCAGATTAAGCTCTTGTTTGATTCTTGAAACGATATTATTTTTATCTTCTTCAGAAAACCATTGAGCAAGAGATTTGGAAACTCCATTTTTATCACAAATTACTATAACATAACCACTTGATTCTTTAAAGGTAGCAATTAAGTTTTCTTCTCCTACGGGAAACCATTCATTTGTCTTATTATCCTTAAGAGCTAAAGCAGGCATTGCTATATTTCCAGTATATTTATTTAACAAATCTTTAGATTCTTTAACACGTTTTTCTCCTAATTTGAGTGCAGTAAAGTATTGCATTATATAACGTATATTAGAAATTCTTATCTTAAATGTTTTAGTATATTTTCAAGAGAAGATTGAAAGCTGTTGTTGTTGTTGCGGCTCCTGTGATCATCATCTTTTTCTTCAATTTCTCCTCCTCTACAACTACTACTACCAATATTATCAAGTACATGTAAAAAAGGAGATAAAAATTCATAGGAATAACCACTTTTAAGATAATAATTTGCTTGCAAGAACATTTCTACCTTGTCTAGTTGTTTTACAAGACGTGCTTCTTTTGTCTGATTTGAGGAAAATTCTTTCCACATTTTGGAATAAAGTAAAGAAATTTTATCTGGAAAAGAAGATATTACAATTTCCATTGCATCATCTTCTTTTTTCTTTTTTTCTACAATAGAAAGTTCCTCAGGCATATAATCTCCTATTATAGATTCTGCTAAATCATGTATTATACACATTTTCATTACTTTTTCTGTATCAAGCCCCAACAGATCTGAAAAAACCATTGACAAAGCAGTTAAGGAATAGCTATGATCGGCAACCGATTCTGCTCTTAAAATTTTAGCTTTGGATATCCATCCTGTTCTTTTAAGATTTTTTAATTTAAGGAGATATTCTATAAGATTGTTGAATTTATAAACATCATCCATCCATACTAATTACATATGTATTTTATATAGATATATA
>DATFCH010000300.1:0-2108 GCA_035253345.1 Nitrososphaeraceae archaeon | reverse complement strand
GAATTGAGAGAAATAGAATCAGTGAAACGTTGAAGGAAAATTGTCTCATTTTTACAAATCCGGAGAATAGTGAAGGAGATGATGAAGATAAAGAATTCTCCGGATTGTGCTATCGTTTGACACGTAGTAATCAAGAGATTTCTATTGTTTATAATAGTTTGAGATAAATTATATTAGTATTTACAAAACCTTCCGGAGAAATATGAAGGAGTTAGAGACTATGGTTGGGAGGATTCTCCGGAAGTAGTGTGAAGTTTTTTCAGTAATACAAAAAAGATCTTATTCTTTTTAAAAATTGGAGATAATTTTGTTATCACAAGTGTAGATATTACTAAAATTTTTTATGTAATAATTTTGATTTATTTTCTATTTCTTTGGTTATTTGATTAAAAAGTTCAACAATATGATTCGAACAGGAAAAATGAACCTTGATAATACCGTCTCTGCAAAATTCGTTTATACTTCTGATTTTTGTGATTGTTGTTTCTGATTCTACTATTTGTCTTTGTTTTAAACCACAAACTTCACAATTAATAGTTGATGTTAATTTTGTAGTATCTAATCTATACTCGTCCATTTTTTCTATATTATAATTACTCAATAAATTAATTTAAGAATTAAGATAAATGCATATAGTGGAATTTAAGATAATTTAGTCTCGATAGTTAAATAATTTTTTTTTTCTAGTAGTTGGGGAAAAAAGGTGACGGAATTCCGTCAGAGGCTTCCACAAACAAAGGATAAAACAGCAAATGAAATAAAACCATAAAATAACTAAAAATTTAGTATTTAGTAATAATCGCCAAATCTATTTCCAGTCCATGTTAAGTGAATAATATATATCGATTAGTAGAAATATCTACTAATGTTATTTTATTTGTTTGTGTATTATTATTCAAAAAATAAATAATAAAAATAAAAAATTGTAATCTATTATAAAATTGTTGAATTAGTTATTACCTTTTATTATCTAATATTTTTTACCATTCATCATCATTTCATTTTTGTCATCATAGTTGTCATATCCGTGACCTCTGTCGCCACCGTATTTGTCATATCTTTGTTCATCATCATGTTTCATTTTTTCGTGTTGATCATACCACAATGTAACATCTTTCTTGAACAAAACTTGTGCATTACCTGGATCTACAATGACTTTGTATTTTTTCAGATTTTCATCTACGACTATTATCTTGTATATCAAATATCCATGGGAATCAGTTAGTTCTGCTTCTTTCGTGAAAGAATTTGCTCCGACACTATTTTGTGCAGTTTGTATAGCTTCTACTATATCAGTAGTAATTTTTGATTTGAAAGCTTGTGCTATTGTACTCTCTACATTAATCGTACCATTCAATTTCATCATCATATCATCTTTCATTGCAGTCATTCCTGTATTATTGCCAAGATTGATAGTTTCATTGACTAAATCTTTTGTCTGAAAACCCTCTTGTGCGAATGCATTGTTTATACCATTATGTATACCTACAAGTCCTATTGCTAAAATCATAACCAAAGTTGTTGTTAAAACTATTTTCATTGACAAGTTTATTGTAGTATTATTAATAACTATTGGGGATATTCCTATAATAGATATTACAAGAATACCGAATAATAACAGTATACATTACTTTATTGTTTATTCTTCTTTGAATCCATTCCAATCAGGCCACCAAATAATATAAACATACCCAAAACAGCGGTAAATGCTGATCCATATTCAAAAGAATATACTGATATACCAAATATCTGTGTTTCAGGATAACCTTGAGGTGTTAATTTATTATTAGCAGTTTCATTTATTACAATTGTTCCAAAAGTTATAGCTGCAAAAAATCCTGCTGCAAAAATGATTGCTCCAATTATAATTACAACTTTCCTTTGTCTAAAATAGTGTAAACCAGATAAAGACAATGCAGTTGAAGTATTTTTTAACTTTACCATATACAATAAATTGTAAGAATTTTATATAATACTTGGAGATATTTTATGTATTAAGCAAAAAATTTTCCGATTGTTTTATTTATAGGAATGTTAACCAAGGCTATCATCGTTATCGACGATGAGGCTGATCTGGTTAATTCTGATATAGATATGATAAAGAAAAG
>DATFCH010000299.1:0-2483 GCA_035253345.1 Nitrososphaeraceae archaeon | reverse complement strand
ATCAGTTTGTCCAATTTTTACTTACATCTAAATAATAACAATAGATTATATTTATAATTTACAAAAAAAATTTAAGTATTATTTAGAAATAAATGTTTATTAATTTAATAACCAAAAAATAATATCTTAATTATTTAGTTTCTATAATATATTAATATATTACAGACTTGTATCAATAACCTTATATCTAAGATTAGTATCATTGTAAATTAAATCTGTTTGTTAGAGTGTAAATAGACCGAAATATGATTAATAAGCACTATGAATAGGGATTATTTTTCTTTTATTATAAATATTACAATAATAAATAACTTAAATTTAAAATATTGTTTTTTGTAGTATTATTACTTGGTTTAAATATAAACAATTAATTTTATAAATACAAGCTTGTTACAAATCACTATCTAATACATAGAATATTGATATTTTAACTACATGCAATAATAGTAATGAAAGCTATACCAATAGATTTATTTGATAAAAAAAACTGCAACAAAATTAAAGCATTCTTAATATTCCTACAATAATCCCCAAAACAGAAGATAATTAAAATTTGTTTAGTAATAGATATCTTTGTAATACAATATCAATTGCCTTAATCTTTAATTTGCTTTGATATATTGGAGGAAAAATGCTAAATATTAGAAGTTATCGCGATAAATATAATTTAACCCATTACATAATTGTATCAATAAGGTTATATATCATTTTTCATTAATTTTTCTCTCTAGTTTAGCCTTGGGCTTGTGTATTGAGATCTGTCGCCAGTTCTCAATACTCAATTTTAAGACAAAATCTAGAAATATAAAAAAAAATAATAATTTAACCAAAAAATATACTAAAAAAGATTAGATGGCTTAAACCAAATTTAATATTTATTATTCTTTTTTAATAATAGATAAAAAGAAAAATGTTAGAACTACAGTCGTAATAGCGGCTGCAACAATATCTATAAATGGCAATGTTGCCAGAACTGGTAAAAAAAATTCTGCTGATTCAAAAAATAAATAAAAAGTGAAAAATGCAAATGCCATTACTGCAAAGAGAATTTTTTTTACATATTTTTTTCTGTAGGCATAAATAGATAGTGTCAGCAAGATGCTAGAAAGAATTGCACTTATGGAATATACAATTCCTTCCAAGTATTCCAAAAATGGTATTTGAGATATATATGCTGGTAAAAAATCCAAGCTTATATTTTTCCACTATTAATTAAAATATCGATCATTAAACAATCATAAGTTTTTATCCATTTTTCTATTGTAGTGTACGACATTCTAATTATTTAGACTGTTTTACTTTGAAATTGTAAAGGTATCTAATATATTATTTGAAGATTCTACATCAGAGCTAGATCCTTGATTGTTTGCATAAAATGTTCCTTTTAATGCTTTACCATTAATTATAAAATTTAGAAATCCAAAATTCTGATCATCCTGTTTAACAACATAAGGAGCTTGTCCTTCGAATTCATAATGTGATCTTCCTGCAGTTCCGGTTACTAGGTAAATTACCCCAGTATAACTATGGTAATTATTATGATCATTATTTCCTACAATGGGAGTAGAACTACCTGCATTATTGTATTTTAATGGAAAAGTCCTTTGATAATTATGATTGTCACTAGTTAAAACAATATCTATCTTATATTTGTCAAAAAGAGGATGATAAATATCGCGAATAGTAGAATCGGCAGGATGTTTAGATGGCGAGGTATACATAGGTACAGATTCAATAACAAATCTCCAATCTATATTCGGTTTGGTAGAAGCATTTCTTAAATCATTCTCTATGAATTGATATTGAGCTGATCCTGGTTTATAATCAATATAAGGATCGATAAAAACAAAATGTGCGTTATTCAAATCATAAGAATAATATGTTTTTGCTAAATTTAACGGCTTTAGATATTGATTGACAACACCAATTGCTCCGCCACTAGTATAGCTATATTCATGATCTCCCATGGCTATCTTTATCTTTGATTTAAATGGCTGAATTATTTCAAACCAACAACTAACAGATTTTTTATAACTAGCATCTCCACCAGCAATAACAAGCTCTGGATCCTTGCTTTGAATATTTTTGGCAGTTGCTTGAGCGTTTTCATCACATCCCCAATCTGAAGCAACTGCAATATTGTATTTTATATTCTTCTGATTTTGTGCAGTAGCAGCATTTGGATTTTCTATTTTGATTGATTGTTGCGCAAAAATAGTCAAACTAATATTTGTAATAAAAGTAGTCAATACTCCAATAATTAATATTATAATTATGTATTTCATCATGGTATACCATTTTTATAATTTTAATAGATAATACTTAGAGAGATGTACAAAGTAGTGTTTCCTATAACAACTAAATTGTTGCTGATAAGTTGAATATATTTGATAATAGTATATTTGCATTCCTAATCATAATTCAAATAATACTTAAAAATGATGTGATACAAGTATGTAACTAAAATAAATAGTTTAAGAATA
>DATFCH010000298.1:0-2800 GCA_035253345.1 Nitrososphaeraceae archaeon | reverse complement strand
CAATTTTTCTCCGACCTTGATCTTTAACTCTGAAATAAATTTAAAAAATCATTTCTTTTTCTTATGTGTATCAGTTGGATATTTACAACTTCTATTGTTATATAAAGCGTAAATAAACATTGAAATACCACAATTATTTATTATGACAAATACTTTGAAAATTTCAAAATCTTTTATTATTTATTTTCTCCTTCTCTTTGTACCTATTTCAGTTATTTTAGATTTAGTTCATTCTGATCATATTATTATATTTATTATTTCAGTAATAGCATTAATACCACTTGCAAAACTTATAGGTGATTCAACGGAACACCTTGCCACACATTACGGTTCTACTTTAGGATCTCTTTTAAATGTGACCTTTGGGAATGCAGCAGAAATAATAATTGCTGTAGTAGCTATTAATGCTGGTCTACTTGAGCTTGTAAAAGCATCAATTACAGGTGCAATTCTTGGAAATATTATGCTTATTTTTGGTTTAAGTATGATTGCAGGTGGAATCCGTCAAAAAGAACAATTATTCAGCCGTGAAAATGCTGGACTTCAATCTACTATGATCTTCTTAGCTATAATTGGCTTGGCAATTCCTACCATCTTATCGAGTACTATCCTAAACCCTACAGAATTTGAAAATCAACTTAAGATACAGTTTTTAAGTGATGCATTAGCAGTATTATTATTATCTGTATACATAGCAGGAATTGTATTTACATTTTTTACTCATAAATACCTATTTGTTTCTCCGAATATAGAAACAGAAAATAATAGTCACGTTTTTAATAATAAACATTGGGATAAGAAGAAGGCATTTTTAATGCTAGCAATTAGCATGGTCGGTGTCGTAGTTATAAGTGAGATTTTAGTTGGCTCAGTCGAAGAAACTAGCAAACACTTAGGTTTTGGAGAGTTATTTGTTGGGGCTATTATAATAGGAATAGTAGGCAATGCTGCAGAACATAGCAGTGCTATAATTCTAGCCAGAAAAGGTAAAATTGATTTATCTATAGGAATAGCAGCAGGTTCAGGAACGCAAATTGCACTGTTTGTAGTACCTATTTTAGTAATATTTGGAACAATTTTGAATCAACCATTTACCTTAGAATTTACTATATATGAATTAGTTACGTTATTCCTTGCTGCCATCATCCTTAATCTAATTGCACATGATGGCAAAAGTAATTGGTTTGAGGGAATAATGCTCACGGCAGTATATATCATTATTGCTATTGGTTTTTATTTTATTGGATGATAAAAAAAATAAAATTCAATAGTGTATAGCCACAGATCTAATTTAATTGTAATAAGACTAGTGAAATGATGGAAAATTTTGTATGTATATATAAGAATTTATAATCTTACATAGAAATGCTAAAATAATGAATTATTAAAAAGGTAGATTCTAGGCGTAAATTCCCAAATTAACTGGGGTCTGATATATAAAGCATAAAAAAAATAGCAAATATGAGAAAGTTCATAATTTTAGTGAATGATTTTGAATCTACATAAATAGAACAGATATTATCATAAATTAATAAGATAAATCTGTAAGATAAAAAAATTATGATGTTGTTGTCTGCGAGGAAGCGAAATCCCACTTTTATTCCAACAACTATATCTAAAATCAAAATACATTGAACTTAATCTATTGATTGTCTAAGAGAGACAAATAAGCATATAGATTAAACGAAAAATTTTTATTTCTTGAAATAAAGAGGGAACTAAAAAGCATATAGATATAGCATAAGGATTACAAAAAAATTACACTGCAAATAAACAAGTGAAAGACTAGATCAAGGATGAGGTGAAATATATTTCGAAAGAATGTTAAATTTTAATATAATTGTAGAAACAGATACGTCATTCAATAATCTGAGTTTTATTTCCTAAAATAAAGTATTATTCCTCTTTTGACTTTTAATACAATCAATCTCTAAAAAGTATATTTTCTTATGAGATATAAATTGCCAATATTAATATATGCTGATGCGTATAAAATTATAACCAATAATGCGAGTTATCAATCTAAGGCGTTTAATCTTTTAGGTTTCCAAATTTGATTCTGTAAATTCTCAATCTAATCCCAATCAAGAAGACTTATTATTTTATTTTCGAAATTGACTCATGTTATAGAGGTGTTGCCAAAACTTACTGCAGAAATTACAAATACAAACAATAAAAGATATAATTGATGTTAGATAGTATATATATCTCAATCTTAGACTCATATAATGCAAAAATATAATGCCCACTTCCATAGATTCCACATAAATTTAATATAGCCTACAGTCATTTATATTCAGAACATAAAAGACAAATATCATTTCATAGTGATAATATAAATTAAATCAAAAAAATTCAAAATACAATCTCAAATATATTCAAAGACAAATAATTTTACAGATATAGGATATTTATATTAATTCAATCCATTTTGTTACATACTTATATTTTAAAATCAAATATCATATTAACTCCTGGATTAGACTCTTAAAGAAATGATATATTTAATGGCCATTATTAGATAATTCCCATACTAGATCATTAAACATAGAGTCCATATGATTAATTTTAATATCCATTCCTTCAAGTAAAGTAAGTACTTCTGAAGTATTATTGGATTTTATTAATTGTTTAACTTCCTCTATGTTATTTGCTAATTGAGAGTGGGTGAATCTCATATGGCTTATCATTTGATCCAAAACAGTTCTTTTTTGCAAGTACCACTTGTAGTTGTGGAATAATAAAAAGCATTCCAACCATTAATAAAAGTACTATTAACTTCATAGTAATATTATACAAT
>DATFCH010000297.1:0-4725 GCA_035253345.1 Nitrososphaeraceae archaeon | reverse complement strand
ATTATAGAAACATTTCGAGTGGTAATGAGCAAAAATTGTTACCAAATGATATGTTTATAAATTAATTTTCTTATATTAGGTATAAAAACCATCTAAATATATTGTTATGGTATCATGAGTATATCACAATTAACTTTTAAGAAAATTGAATCCAATTTTTCCATCTACCATTGCTGATCTAACAAAAAATAAATTTTTTTATAATAATTTTTAATTAAATATAGTAGATGGAAAATAGTTGTGTAAAAAAAAATTAATTATTGAATTTTAGATTATCTGTCTTTATGTTGAATCTTTATAAATGGATCTTGTAATATCATCAATCAATAATCGGTAAAATAAGGTAACTGAAAAGTACTACTCAATATAAAATATTTTCACGGGTTATCTAATTTTACTAACCTAAAGATTTCTATTACTTTTAAATCCTTTTTTTTAGCGTGAAGTAATAAATCCAAAAAATTGTTCGCATTTAAAGATTAGTAGATATTGTTTTATTTTTTATTGATCTATACATACTTATGACAAATTTATATCACCGGAAATTAGTTGGGATAACCTTTATTATAAGTAAAAATCATTGTATCTACAAAATATTAGGCGTATACTAAAGTGATAGGAGGTAATAAATTATTATTAATTGCAATTGCTTTACCTTTAATTACACTTTTAATTATAGGTACAAAAACCTATGAAAGCATAATATCTTTTCAAGACCAAACAAAATTCATTGAAGAAACACATCAGTTAATCCTTTCATTACAAAATTTGCTTACTTTAATAATCAATGCAGAAACTGGTCAAAGAGGCTTTATTATTACAGGAAATGAGGCGTACCTAGAGCCTTACAATTTCTCTATAAATAATTTAAATTCTACTATTGAGAAGATAGAAAATTTAGTCAATGATAAACATTCAGATCTATTAAATAATGCTAATTTTAGCATTTTCTCTCTAATCCATGGCAAAATATATGAAATGGAAAAATCATTAGCCATGATGAGATCTCAGGGCTTTAATGCATCCGTTAGATTGCTAGCAAGTGAAGAAGGTAAACAACTTATGGATAATATTAGACAAAACATTTCTTTAATTATCAACGAAGAGGAAAAAATATTACAAAGCAATACGGATCAGTCAGTGATAGATGGTCAAAATTTGCTCACTATATATATTATAGGAATAGCAGTTTCCATCGCTGTAACTACTATCGTTATTATTCTTACCTATTCACAATTAAATTTAAAACATTATCAGATTACTGAAATGTTACAGAAGGAGATAAATAAAAAAACCAGACAATTACAACAGTCCAATATCTATTTAAAAAAATCGAATGAGGATTTAGAAAAAAATGATGCCATGCAAAAAGAATTCATAAATATTGCAGCACATGAACTTCGTACTCCAGTACAATCAATAGTTGGATATCTAGAAATGGTGAAAAATTTTCCTGAAAACTTTAAAAAATATTTAGAACCATTAGAAAGAAATTCAGAAAGACTCTATAGATTAACAGAGGATATATTAGATATAGCCAGAATTGAAAGTAATAATTTTAAATTAAACAAAGAAAAGTTCGATATGGGTCAGCTGCTATCTGAGACAGCTGATGAGTTTATATCTAAAAATGAAATTATTAATAAAGAAAAAAATAATGAAATTCAACTTGTATATCCAAATGAATACAAACAAAATACTTTAGATAAAGATAAGGAAATATTAGTATATGCAGATAAAAATAGAATACAACAAGTAGTTCTAAACTTATTGTCTAATGCATCAAAATTCACAAAGGATGGAAAAATTGTTATAAAATTAAACAAAGAAAATGAAAATCAAATAAAGGTTAGCATTCAAGACAATGGCAAAGGAATAGATGAAGAAGTCCTACCAACTCTGTTTACTAAATTTAGTACAAAGTCAGAGGCTGGAACTGGACTTGGATTATATCTATCAAAAAATATTATAAATTCTCATGGTGGATCGATAAGAGGATACAACAATTTAGATGGTACACCAGGTGCGACATTTGAATTTACAATTCCGATTTCAAAAAATCTTGATAACTAAATATAAAAATAACATCATATAGAATAAGAGTTAGTTATGGATATTGAATTATTCTACACACTAAATCCGTCCTAAAATTTCGGTTTTTTTATTATTTTAACTCTCTTTAATTACGAATAACCTCTAATAAAGATATCAAGTAGACAAATAAGCAAGCAATTAGATGTTAAATTACCTATATAGATAAATGAAATTGTAACCTTTTTAGGTAAATACCACATTTAATTATCCAAGCAGAAATGTAGAATACCGTGGTAATATTGTGTATTGTGTATTTTAGTCATTCTGAAATGAACAGCCAGTATATCTAGTAAAAATATTAGTTTAGCATATATTTATAACATATACCAATATATAAGTGATAGTCATAAGCTTTTTAAAAGATACAGAATGATATAACATTAATAAATTAATAATAATATTATTTTCGTTTTAATTTTATCTAAGTCAAGTTGATTGGTTCATGTCATATTATTCTTACAAATGAGTTTAAATTACTAAATAGATAAAGCTTAGGGTATCTAGACTACCATAACTATATGTCCAAAGTTTCAATACTTAAACTCGCTGAAGTACAGAAAAGCAGCATACTAAAAATTGTCAAAAATTTTTTAGACAAGAAACTTTACCGCAGGTTACTAGCAGTAAGCCCGAAAAGTAATAGTAGAACTTTTGAATACATTGCAAAGGAACATGGTGTGAGTATCAGGTCAGTACAGAGATGGATATCAGCATATCTCAAGACAGGAACAAAAGGATTGAAGATAAGAAATCAGTTGGTATAAAATTCGTTTAACAGATCATTTAGTATAACCAATGGAGAAGTATATGACACAAAAATTTGGATCTTGTAAAGGAAGCAGCAAGTAAATATGGTATAGACGAAGTGTACGGAGAAAAAGCATATTATAACAGAGAAATAATTTTAACATACCTGACAATAAGATTAATGCAGAACCGGCAATAAAGATAATAAGGAATTCTTTAGCAACAAGCTTGTCCCTATCAGAAATGCATATTCCAAGTTATGAGGAATGTATCAAATCAATACTGAATCATATCGAATAATGAAAATTTCCAATCGGAATAACTATTATCAAGCCTGTTATTCTTTTATGTTTTTATATATCATATGAACAAACCTTTAGCTCCAATTCTTAACAGACACTTAACATTTTTTCTCCTATCTAAATATTACCAATGCTTTAATATATTACAGATGTTCAAATAAAACAATTTATTATTTTAATTAATATTGTATAATCTAAAATGAACAACCAAATTTATGAATCATGTATTTTTGTTTAGATATACAAGAACAAAATCTTCCATAATATTGTTTTACTGATATCAAAGCCAGTGATTTATATTTATTACAGAACATAGCCCTCCGACAAGCAAGCAGAAATGCATAGAGGGCTATGAGAATGTTACAATATATTTGCCTATTATTCGTTCATCTGGACGAAGTTCAAAGGCATATTTTAAACTATTTAGCATTCTATATAATGCTTGGAGAACATTGTTAATTAAGAAAACGATAGGTTGGAAAATATTCACTTTACAAAAAGAAATAATACCAGATTATAGAGTTAATTATTTTTTAATTAATATCAAGGCTTGAATGAGATTGAAACACAGTTAAAATCAATGCGGTATAAGACTAATAAGAACCTAAAACTTTTAATAAATATTTAAGTCGAACATAATTGAATGTTTACATTGGTACTCCAAAAATTGGAATTACTACATAAGATTGTCATTTGGTAAAATAAATAAATAAATAAGTAAAGTCAACTTCTTAATATCTTTAAAAGTTAGGTCGATTTTGCCACTTAATCAAATAATATGGTATATTATATCGATGACAATAATTTTAATTATATTTTTATTTGTTGAATTTACGATATAGTGCTATAGTATTGCCACAAACCATACATTTGTACTCTCCCTTTTCTGACAATATAACACCTTCAGCAACCTCTTCATTAGGATTCTCATATACTATTTGAGGAGAACCAGAATATTCCATTGCACATTTATTACAATAATATTTTAAGAATTTCTTACTGTCAATCCTTCCAATATTTGCAAAAAATAATTCTGGAACCCCTAAATTGAATTTAAGTTCCTCTTCCTGTGTTAAATTGACAAAAGCATAACCGTTAGAACCTAATACCTTTTTTTCCACTAAACCTTCATTTTGAATCCAATCCTTATCGGAATATAAATGAATATTATTATAATTTAAGAATTAGTGCACAAGTTAACCATATCATTGAATGACAGCATTTACAATTTACTATGCACAAGTATCATATCAAAGAGAGAAAAGAATAGACAATGAGAAATATTTTCAATGCGACAATATTGAAATTGAATTTATATTTACATAATAAACTGTTATCGATGAAGACCGACCCAAATTCTAAAAAATTTAGTAGCCAGATTTTAAGAAAGTATATCGATTTGATCCACACAATGTAAATGGACATGTAAAAAATGATGTATTATCATTGATAAAAAAATTTTATCGCTATTAGTTATAAATCTTCTATAGTTTATATGAAAAACTATACTTTATGATATATTCTTATTTAGTGAATTTATATAATCAATATTCCGAGATATAACTGATTAATGTAGAGAGTA
>DATFCH010000296.1:0-2052 GCA_035253345.1 Nitrososphaeraceae archaeon | reverse complement strand
GCTTCAAAAAATCTTCATTAATCAATCGTATTTCAAATATATGTATAAAGATTCTTATCTAACAATGAACAACAAAAATAGTGCAATATTCCTAGCAACAGTACTGGTAGCAGGAATCATTGGAATGGCTTCTCCATTGATAGCTTCTGCAGAGGAATACAAGTACGAAAAAGAGAAGAGCTATGACTCTCATGACTATAAGAAAGAAAAGAAATACAATTCTTATGATCCCAAATACCAAAAAGGTGAATGTAACGTTAACACTGTGAATATCGGTGAACTTACAGGATTTGAAAAAAATATAGTCAAAAGTATGGCAGATAACATGGAGCTTGGAGCCGCAGCATCTACTGACGAAATTACCAATTCATTGGAAGGAAGTGGTCCAACATTTGGTATTGGTGATAATAATGGTATAGAAATGCAGAGAAATGGCGGCGGAGGCGGAATAGACCTTGAAGCTGAAAATTTATGTATTAACGCTTTTAACCAAAACGATCTAGAAATTGGTTTAACTCGATAATGATTAATCTAGTATTGATAAAACGTAAATAATAAAACCGGTATAACAAATAGTCGAAAGAAAATTTAATATAAACATAACTTTAACTTTTTTATTTTTTAAACCTGAACGATGCCTTTATATCTAAATATTTGTTAAATTTATAAAATATAGATTGGGAACGTCTATGAAATTTTACAAGGGATTTTAGTTCAATTCATACTATAAAAAATAGCAGGTTCGAAAGTAAGATGTTATTTAATGGTATTTTAAAATAATCTTCTATATTCATCCTCATTTTAACTTCAGAATATTTCACTTCCAATATTGAATATGATATTATTTCTCATTTTTGCATTATATGGAAAAAAAATAATATTATCCGATTGTATACATGTTTGATCACAATTGTTATTCTTTGTACAAGGATAGTAGTCGTCAAAACCTTATGTCCTGTATTTGAAATACTGTATTGCTCTCTCTTTACAAGACTTTTCTCTAATGATGAATGCAAAATATGCTTTATATAAAAAGGTACGGCTTGAGGATACCATGTCCCACCATCTTTGTAAACTGTATATCTATCATATTTCTCAGAGCTTAAAAGAAATTTTCTCCTAACAACATGTTTCTTTCATTTGAAATATGAAACTTAGTATAATTCTGTGAACGGGTTCAGTTGCAATCCATAACCAAAAGTGTTGAATACTATTCTGTATAATAGTTCCGTATATTATAAAAGCAGAAAGACTCTTTCCTTTTGCATATATAATATGAACCAAATCTTTGTATTCAGTTCTTACAGACACATAACTCCCCACTTCTTATCTTTAAATAGCTCCAATGTATTTGATGTATTCTTAAACTCAAACCAAATAAATACAAATACAAAGAATACATAATAATAAATGCGGATGTTCAATGTTTCTTTGAAATCTACTTTGCATAATGGTTAAAAATAGAACATTTACAGCTATAGATTTATCGTTAACTTAAGAGAGCCACATTCTTCTAGCCATTGTATAAATTAAAATATAATATTTTATCTCTCTCTATTAATCATTCGTATTCTAGATATACTTTATAATAGTAAAGTTAAATAATGAATAAATCCGTAATTAAAAAGTATAGTTCAGTATATTTGTTAACCGTATTAGTTGCGGGAATATTTGCTATATCTTCTCTATCTTTTATGATGGAAACGCAGGCAGAACAAGAATACGGGAACGATAATTACATGAAAAAGGTAATAGTGGAGAAAAGAGAATGCAATGTTGGAAATTTCAATATTGAAATATTAAATAATGATATAATACCGAATGTGGTTAATGATCTATTAAAGCTAACCAATGAGCCAGACAACCTACAAAAAGATGAAGCAAATAAATGGGTTTCAGATGATGATCAGCTTAAAGTTATATGTACAAACTATAATGATCCAGTGAAATTTTTACCAAATCCACCTAGTACAACAACAACCCCGAAATTAGAAGCACCTTTAGAACAAAATGACAGTTCCATAGCAACACAACCGCCAGTAATAGGCTGTG
>DATFCH010000295.1:0-2138 GCA_035253345.1 Nitrososphaeraceae archaeon | reverse complement strand
TTTAGATGTAAGTAAAAATTGGACAAACTGATATTAATTATCTCATTATTTGTGTCGATAATTTGTTTAATCGATAGCTCCGATAATATTTATGCACAACATAATCAACAACCACTTAGTAAAGAAAATATTACATTGTTTGATCCAACTTTAAAAATTGAACTAGTGACATCAGGCCTCGATTTTCCTACTACTATGGCATTTTTAGGACCAGACGACTTTTTGATCCTAGAAAAGAATACTGGATATGTTAAAAGAGTTACGAATGGTGTTTTGCGTGAAAAACCACTCTTACATGTTAATACGAATATAAAAGATGAACGAGGTTTATTAGGGATTGCCATTAGCAAAAAAAATTATTATGATTATCCTTATTTTGTGGAAAATAAAAAGCTAACACATAATATATTTCTCTATTACCTTGAATGTAACAAGAAAAATATAGATTGCGAAAATAGGATCTATAGATATGATTTAGATAACGAAAATAATGAATTAATAAATCCTAGGTTATTAGTAGGAGTGCCCTCCTTTCCTGATCCATCTCATATCGGTGGAATAATAGATATTGGTCCTGATGAAAATCTTTACTTTACTGTTGGAAATTTCCAAAATACTATTCCAACAAAAATATATAAAACTAAAACCCAAAATTTTGAAGATGGTAAAGCAATTGATGGAAGAGCTGGAATTTTAAGGATGACTCAGAATGGTTCCCCTGTTTTAAATTCTAATGGCACCGGTTTATTGGGCGACGAATTTCCTCTTAACATGTACTATGCCTACGGAATACGAAACAGTTTTGGACTTGATTTTGATCCTGTAACAGATAAACTCTGGGATACTGAAAATGGACCACAGTTTGGTGATGAAATTAATCGGGTAGAACCTGGATTCAATAGTGGTTCTGATAGAGTATACGGTATTTGGGAATCTAATGAAATGGGTGATATGTTGAAAAACAAAACAGGTGAGCCTATTGTAGTAGTAGGAAACGATCCTCAAGACCTGGTTTATTTTGATGAAAAAGGAAAATATAGTCCTCCGGAATTTATATGGATTAAAACTATAGCTCCAACGGGGGTATCGTTTCTCAATTCTGATAAATTGGGTTCTCAATATAAAAACGACATGTTTGTTGGATCAGCTGATGGTGGTTATCTATTCCATTTTAAACTTAATGATGCTAGAAATGGGTTTATTTTAAATGGTAATTTAACAGATAAAATTGCATATAATAGGACAGATTTTGATGAGATATTATTTGCAGAAGGTTTTAACATTATTACCGATGTAAAAGAAGGTCCTGATGGTTATTTGTATATTGTTTCAGGACTAAAGCAGTCTAAAACAGAAAAGTTTGGAGCAGTTTTTAGGATTGTGCCATTAACAATTGATAATATTACAAAAGATAGTACAAATAATAAAATACATACAACGGAAGAATAAAAAATGTACTATCAATTTTTTATAACTAGGTTGAAGATTTTATTTTCATTCTATATTAAGATTATTTATAAGAATTTTTAAGGATATAAATCGCCATGTTAATTTTGAATTCTTTTATAGATTTTTATTTTTTAATAATAGCCAAAAAGAAAAATATTACAACAATAGTTGTAATAGCTGCAACTATAGGATCTATAGTAGATGATTCTAAAACTGGAACAAAAACTTCAGCTGCTTCAAAAAATAAATAAAAAGTGAAAAATGCAAATGCCATTACCGCAAAAAGAATTTTTTTTACATATTTTTTTCTGTAGGCATAAATAGATAGTGCCAGCAAGATGCTAGAAAGAATTGCACTTATGGAATATACAATTCCTTCCAAATAATCAAAAAATGGTATTTGAGATATATATGCTTGTAAAAAATCCAAGATTATACTTTTCCATCATCATCATCATTAGATAACAAAAGAAACATTTCTGCTAGCCTGTTTGCCCAATTGTTCCATATACTCTTATAATGAGTTTTTAATAGATTTACTAATTCTTGAGTATTATTAAAGTTGGTATTCAAGGAATATCTAATAGATTTTCCGTCTTTTTTTTCAATTATCATATTATAGGAAATTAAACGTTCCAAATGCCAATTAACTGATGAATATGATATATTTAGATAATTTGCTATTTCAT
>DATFCH010000294.1:0-4443 GCA_035253345.1 Nitrososphaeraceae archaeon | reverse complement strand
TATTAAAAAAATTTATTAATATTTATATATAAGTCAAAAAAAATATACTTTTATAAATTCAAAAATTATTATAATTTTATTATTGTTATTTTTATTCGTAAATCCTTTATATAAAGAAACTTTTGCTATATCACCCTCTTTTGAACTTCAAGAAATAATTAATCAAGATCATAAATGGGTTCAAACTTATGGAAATAGTGACAAATATTTAAAATCTAATTTTACTGACATATTAGCAGTTAATTATCTTAGTGATGGAAAAATTCTAAATACTACATTTTGGTTGGCTTCTGGTATTGGAAACTCTTCTATTTCTACCTATACCTACGATCAACCATTCAGAAAGCTTAGTTATGGAATACTTATTGATGGTGATTCCAATATCAAGACAGGATATAATGGAGCTGATTATGATTTTTATGTAGAATCAGCGGGAGGAAAATTAAGTGCATATCTTTATCATTATTCATCAACTGGTGGTTATAGATTAGTAGATTCCATAATAAATTTCTCAGAACCTAATGATCCTGATGTTATGCTAGGTTCTATTAATTTAAACCTAGACCTCAGCTCTATAAATTATCCTAGCAACTATGATCTACTATTCTATTCAGCAGAATCATTTAAGTTTAATGAAGTTAGACAATTTACTAGTTGGGTAACTATTCCTCCACCAGGTCTAGAAGTTGTTACATCACCAAACAATATAATGATAAGACAGGGAGAAGAACAGATAATTCCTGCTAGAATCCAATCAACTTCTGGCTTTTCAAATGATGTGATTAATATAACTTTAGTAGGAAACAATAATAACAATTACTATACAGGTTTAGGTTTTAACTCCAGTGAGTTAAATGTAGCTATTGAAAGAAATCAACCACCTTTATTTAAGATAGCAGTTCCCCAACAAACTTCATTAGGTATTTACACGATACCGTTGATTGTAACAATACGAGAGCCGTCTTTAGCTACAATAACAAAACCAATATCTACTAACACAAATAGCGGAATAGTAGATCCTGAGTTTGAACTATCTAAAAAATATCCAACAGTTGGTTATTTAACCAAGCCAGTAAACTTTACAGTATCAGTAATACCTCCTATGACTATCAATGATAAGTTTAAAGATTTTTGGGGTATTTATGGACAGTTTATAGGTTTATTCGCAGGTGGATTTGTAGGGGTATTTGCCAAATATCTTTTTGATAGGAGAAAAAAGAAACATGATAACGAATAACCGTGTATACCTATTATTTTTCTAGATTAATTTTTACGCCTTTATATCAGATTTGGTTTGTTTTTTCAATTATTTTATAATGACAATAACAACAATTACATTGATTGATTTTGCAAATATAAAAATAACGATGATAAAGATTTGATGAATCAAATGATCTATAAAATTATATTTTTCGTGGTTTTGTTATGAAGATCATAACAATAAACAATCTCATAATATAATCGATAATGATGATGAAATATTGATTATAATGACTATGATAATAATAATAATAAAGTTTAACAAGATTCACATCCCAAATGATCATTTTTTTTTAAATAATATAGATTAGCTACATTTTTGTATGTTTCACAGTGGGATGTGAAACAAATTTGACCATTTTTGGACCCTTCACGGAAGAATTCCTTTTAACGGAAATTCTTAACCAAGTCGGTATAAGATTTGATTTTAAGAAAAATATTTTTGTATATAGGCAATATTTTGGAAGATTGGCTAGGAAAGAGTATATTCGAATAGATAAGGAAGAATTAAAATTAAATGGCTTTGAATCGAAAAATATTAACTTCTCTAACTCACTAAAGTAAGTTAATATGTCATTTAATGATAATCAAATGCTTATACTCTCTTTTGAGGCACTTAATATTGCTATAGCAGAATTCAAAGATGGTAGAGGTCAACTTGAAGACACATTTGAAAGAATTGGCCAAGATAGACTAGTGAAGCGTAATACAGATTTTTACATAGGATATGTAATTGGTGGTATAAGAGCAAATTTTCGATGTATTGCTAGGCAACAAGGTTTTTCTACTACTGACATCCAGGCAGCTTTGCCATATGTATCAAATTACATAGTTAGTAATATAGCCATGATAATAGAGGCAGTTGATAGTGAATAGGTCACGAATTTAATTTAGAGTCCATTATAAATAACATATTAATTTGGAAAATTTCTAATATTAGTCTGAAATCTTTAAATTTCTAAAGTATTTGTAAAGATCCATAACATAGTTATTCATAATCTCTTATGTATAATACAAAATCATCATGATGAATTTTTGAATTTGCTTATAATAAATCAATATAAAAGATATACAAATAAAATATATTTACAAATTGTTTATTGATGGCTATCTGGCATAATATTAAAATAAAGAATTAGAAATGGATTATACAACAGATATAAAGAATAGAACATAGAAAAATGGTGCAAAAAACTGCACCATTTGAACTATTAAACTTTTTTATATATTATTTGAATAAAACATAATTAAATGTGAAAATAACTTATAAATGATTGTAAAATGTCTGATACAAATGATACTATTCAAAAATACACAAACAAGATAACATCAAATACAGTAGTAAAAGATTGAATGAACGTAATATTTTGTTTATATATTACTATTTGCTAACATATTTTATTATATCATCAAAAATCGAATCTAAAACATGCATATGTTCATTTGTAACAAGTTTAAATGGAGCACGATATCCAACTAAATATCCTACATTTCCTTCATGAAACAGTAATCCTTTTGATAAATATTTTACTCCTGCTCTCTCTTCATTACCTAATATCATTACAGAAGAAGTATTGCCATAATCTATTAATCTTCCATCATACCTTATTTCATTAATCTTGAATCCACTATTTATCATAATTTTTTTTACCACTTTTGTAAATTGTTTTAGGTCAGAGATATCATGATAAAGTACTATTGCTATGGCAGCAGTATCAGACATGTAATTGATTGAGTCAAGCAATTTCCATTTATAAATTTCAGGAGAATTAATTTCAAACAAGAGAGTAATATCCTGTTCCAAACCATAGGCTGTCGTGGCATTATGTTGGGTTACATTCCAATCGTCTGGATATTGAAAGGTAATATTAAAGTCCTCATTAATGTATTGGGCAGCATAAACAGAAAATATTCCAAAAAAGGAAAATAGGCCTATAAGAAATAAAATAATCAATAACAAGTTTTTGTCCAATTAACCTAAAAGAACTGAAAGAAGTATAAATAGTAACTCTATTGATTAAATTATATCATATTACAAATCAAAATTATTTATAGTTGTATATATATATATATTCTTTCATAATCCATTCCAGTAATTGATTCCATCATTTCTATTTTGGTGATTAACAAAAAAATTAAATAAGGATGAACTTCATCTAATCTCTTTTGTAGCTCCTTGATAGTTTTATCTAAATTCATTTTTGGACGTTTCAATCTTTTCCACTCTTTTCTGTAATGAATTTAAAGCCATCCCTGAAAGTCCTTTCTCTATCAAAGAGAATTTGGATTCACAAGTTTGATTATTTTTAATGCTAATAGTTTGTCTTGTTGAGAGATATTATCATTATTATTAATATTCCAGGATTTTTGTTGAATCTGATTCATTGTATCAATATATCCTTTATAATAAATCCTAAATCTTTAGCCATATTAAAAACAAACTGTTGTGACAACTTCTTAAGAAATTTAATATTTCTACAAATAGTAGAAACATTACAATGAAGTTCTCTTGATTTCTCTATTTCTGTTTTGGATTGCGTCCATAACTTTGCTACTTCTCTCTTCAATAATGAATTTAGATTTACTGCCGTTACTATTGAGATCAATATTAACAATATTAAGATTAAAACTAGAATTTGCTGATCTATGGTCAATTATTGAATTATTATATATGCTGTTAAATTTTTTATAGTTTTACTTTAAAGATTTAATTAATTTAGTCCAATAAAGAATTTTTAGCTATAAATTTAGTTGAAGTAATGTTCTTCATATATCCATAGTATTATTTTTATCTACTTTACCAAACTAGAAGAAATTTTAATACTCTGTCCTATGACGAACTCATTAATTTCCTATTTGACGAGTATCAACAACATAGTCAAAACAAAACAGATTACAATCATTATACCAGAGAATGATACCTGCTTTTGTCGAGCAATCACATTTATTTTCTGGATTGATGATCTTTTATGTCTTATATATAGGAAATTACCATGACTATTAGAATTCGGCATTAAGATAAATGAATATAGTAAGATTTATGAATTGAGAGAAATAGAATCAGTGAAACGTTGAAGGAAAATTGTCTCATTTTTACAAATCCGGAGAATAGTGAAGGAGATGATGAAGATAAAGAATTCTCCGGATTGTGCTATCGTTTGACACGTAGTAATCAAGAGATTT
>DATFCH010000293.1:0-2847 GCA_035253345.1 Nitrososphaeraceae archaeon | reverse complement strand
TATTAAAAAATAGATATGATAATAAGTCAATCTAAAATAACAAATTAAAAGCATAAGATTGAATAGTACAAGAAGATAAAAGAAATCATTGAAAATTAGAGCACTAACAAATTAAATGGCATTGGTGAATATATCTCACGTTAATATAATCAACCGTTGTATTATCATTTAGTAATAATGGGATCACATTATAAAAGATGATTGCCTATAATATCAATTATGAATAATACACAATCATGTATTATTTCGGTATTTCTTCCTAATATTTTATTTCCATTGATTACTATTCACTATATATCATTAGAAAATATTAGATGGATTGATAGGATTGATCCTAAAGATCCATATTTTTTACAGTATCCATCTTTAAATGACCGGAAGATCATAGAGGTAGATAATCAAAGTAACAGCAATTTCTTTTTTAAATTTAGCAGTATTGATAATAACAATTCTTTTGATCATAACTATGATTTTAATATAGTACATAATGAAAACAATTCCTCAATTCTGTAAATTACCATTGATGCAATACCCTTGCAAGATATTAAAAACAAAAATAAATTTCTAACATTTAATACTTATTCTTCATATCCCAACTTGTGAATAAGAAATTTGGAGTCAAAAATGAAAATTGATTTGTCTACCTTTCAAGTCATTGAAAAACATTAAGATAAATACACAATAGATGGTAATAAAGCCTCTGGAATTTTAACTAGGCATGCTCCTTCTTTAGGAAATAGCTATGACATGTTGACTCTACAGGATCGATAGAAACAATCATTTCTTATAAAATATATTATATATCGGATGACAATGCTTTCATGACATATTTGCCAAGAGCAGAAAGAATTCTTGATTCAACAAAAATATTGAAATGATTAAATTCATGTAATTCTATTGGAAATTCCATTGAAAAATATAAGAATGAATAGTAAAAGAATACTATTATTTATTGTGTATGTACAATGATTGTTAATTAATAAATAGAATGGGTATAATTTTTGTTCGGTTCTAAAATGGCTATTGTTTCATAATCCGCCAAAGTATCTCACAACTTTGTGTTACTCCTTTTTCCGTACTCCGAAACATTTAGTTCAGCCGTATTCTGGATTCTTTCTTTTATAATCTCCTAATTTTGTGTTTAAATTAAATCTATTAATTTGGTAAAACTCTCTTATTCGAAAATATATTGTATTCACAGTATGACTAATTTCAAATTTGACAAAATAAAAAAAAATTTAATAAAAATATGAGGTTAATATGGATTGTATCTTTTATCTTGATTGTCTTTGTAATTTGGTGTTCCATAACTATCTTTTTTATCATATGATTTCTTATATTTATCCATTCCATAATCTGAATTATAATCATTGTATTTCATATCTTTTTTGTGGTCAGAATATTTTGTAGAGTCATAGCTGTTGTCATATCTTTTGTCCTTGTTGTCATATGATCCATAGCTATCTTTCATATCATAGCTGTTGTCATATCTTTTGTCCTTTCCATAATCTTGTTCATAGCTATTTCCATATGGTTTTTTGTCATAGCTATCCATTCCGTAATCTTGTTGAGCTTGTACATTTCCTAACATAAATGATGGAAATGTTACAGCAAATGTTCCTAATACTAGTACAACCGCTAAAAATATTGAACTAGTTTTTTTAATTGATCCTATATTTTTCAATATTTAGATATTTGATACATTCATATATCTGAGATACGTCAGATGAATAAAGATTTTTGAAAGCTAGAATTGTAATAATAGAAATTATAAAAAATGTACAATAATACGAGAATAATGAATTTTTATAGCTATTAATTAGTTTAGATTCTAAAATAAGATGATTAAAGTCTGATATCGGTGCTAAAATAATAGTCTAATATTGTTATGATATAAATAACTGAAATTTAGCTCCTGTTATTAGAAACATAATTATAATCTATATGATGACTCCTATGATTAGTCACTAGTATATATTTAATTAGAAAACCTATCTTTATTTTACACATACAATCCAACGATTCTATCATGCAAATTGTACATGTGGGAGATAATATCAATTTTGGGGATATAGTTGCTTGTATTTTCTACTTGCTCTTGTTGTTTCTATATAGTAAATTCATGATAACGATTTATTACAGATGATAGAAGACTGGAAGAACTCAAAATTTTTTTTTTTGTAAAATTATAAATTTTATGTTATTTCATCCATGAAAAAATAGTACATTCATCGAATATACATTCATACTTATATGCCTACTTAGATATAATATTCTATACCAAATATCTTCATTAATAGCTATATCTATTCTACATGAGTCATATCTAACTATCTTAATAGTTAGGTCGACCGATCCTACAATTGATGTTTTTTTATAGTATGTAATAAATGGGTTTAAGATTAGCTCTATTCTAAAGAAATTCCATAATCCTCTTAAAATTATTATTTACCAGTAAAAAATTGAATAAGATTGTTAGAACCATTCTACGAATACTCCATAAAGTTTACTGATGGAATTGGTTTATTAAATTGTGTCCGCACATAATGCTACTACTTGAGCATTAAATCAGCTAGAAGAATTATTGTGAGACCATATCGGTCTAGTAGTGTCAATATTATATAGACTCTACTAGATTTACTTAATTGATTTTTTCAGAATATCAACGGAGTATATAACTAAATAAATAACAAAATATAACAATAAATCAATAGCAAGAAAAAATTAATTAATATTAATAAGAAATATTGGGACCTTAAAAGGTCACCAACTAAACGAAACTACTAGACAATCGGTTTGTGGAATCGAATTTTTTTTTCTTTTCCCCTTTGTCTATTTAATTTTATT
>DATFCH010000292.1:0-2730 GCA_035253345.1 Nitrososphaeraceae archaeon | reverse complement strand
ATTATATATATTGCTTATTGAAAATCATATAAATCTGTATGAGTGTAAGGTAAATAAAGGAAACATTTAGTTTTTCATATTTATATTTATTTTTTGATATCACGATAAAAAAATTGATCATTTAATAGCAATATTTTATTCAATTAACAGGGAATTTCGGGCTCAATAATTAAGGATAATTAACTTTAAATTCTTTATCATAAAATTTGATCAGTACTAGATCATTTTATTTTCTATTCTACTAACCAAAAAATATTAAATGAAATGATCAGGTCCGGCCTACTTAGTTTTTGCTTCACTATTGGTATAGGCACCATAATTTAAGAATAAAACTTGTCCTGTCGAGTTAAATTTATTTTCTAGGTAAGCATTTTCAACGTCTGACATGCTCAGTGCTCTATTCCATAATCTCACTTCATCAACATCACCGGTAAAGAACTTGTCTTCATTCAATGAGTTAGCTCCTATTCTCAAGGGTTGAGTTCCAGTATTATCTGGTTCTTCTTTAATAAATAACTTATTTCCTATTGGTTTTCCATCTACAAACAAGAATAATGCAGATCCATTAAATGTTAAAGTTGCATAATGCCAATTTCCATCATTGTATTTGTCTCTTGAAGAGATAATGAAATCCTCTCCTGCAGGTGTCTCAAAGCCACCTACTAAGTCATTCTGTTCATTAGTCCAGATTCCGTAATTCAAATTCGTTCCTTGTTCATCTGTATTCATTCCCCCTTTGTTCACTATATGGCCGGGTTCAGTATTATTCTGGGCCGTTCTAAACCAAGCAGCGACTGTGAATTCGGTCAGGTTCAATTTATCACTATTAGGAATTTCTTGGAATTTTGAATCGGTCAATGTAAGAAATGGTTCATATTTGTATTTTGTAGTATTTGTGGACTGTGCATTGGCTTCAATATCATTACTGGAAAATAAAGACACCGCCATAATTGTGAATATTATCGATCCTGTAGCTACTGCTAGTAATGTTTTACGGTTGTTTTGCATGATCAGAGAAAGCATAAAAAGTATAAATAGATGACCATGAATTTTTCAGTTTATTCTGCCATAGATATATAATATAAAATAATTATAACATAATATTATATTACTATTCCCTTCATAAATATTTATTTCAATTTCAAATTTGCTAGAGCTATAACAATAGTAATCGAAATTTGAATATTTTTTATTATTTGAATTTTCTAGATCTATAATATTAAATAAACGTATAATGAAACCTTACAAATTAGATATCAATAACAAAAATATTTTAGAATTCTGTTATTTATACACAATATTATATTCAGTTTTAATCTAATTAGTTATATAACTAATAGTCACTATAAAATAGGAACTAATAATATAAAAAAAGTCAATATATCAATAAGATTTCATTTAATTGCTTTTTTTTGTTATTGTACTTTGAATTACATTTTTTAAGGTTTGAGTTACAACAGGAAGAATTCGTTGATCGTTAATTTGTGGTATTATATAGTCATATTTGAGGTGCTGGTTTTCAACTAAATTTGCGATTGCATATGCAACATTGACCATTAAATGTTCATTCAATACTTTAACCCGTAGATCTAATAAAGATCTAAATATTGATGGGAATACTACAGCATTATTAACCTGATTAGGAAAATCAGATCTGCCAGTAGCAACTATTTTTGCACCTGCATTCAAAGCATCGATAGGCGATATTTCAGGGTCTGGATTACTTAATGCAAAAATTATTGGATTAGTATTCATTGAAGAGATCGTTTTTTTATTCAAAACATTCCCTTTTCCAGATACACCAATAAAAACATCAGCTCCGGTCATAACAGACTCTAAACTCCCAGAATTCTGTTCGGGATTAGATTGGGAAGCGATTTCTGATTTGAATCGATTATTGGATAAATCGTTTCTACCTTTATAAATAGATCCTCTGCTATCTACTACTATTATGTTTTGACATCCTGCAGAGACAAGTATTTTAGTTATTCCATATCCCGCAGACCCTGCGCCTAATATTACGACTTTAATTTTTTCTATTTGTTTCTTTATGAGTTTAAGAGAGTTTATTAAAGCTGATAATGTGATTATTGCAGTACCATGTTGATCATCGTGAAATATCGGCAGAGAGATTTCTTCTTTTAGTCTTTCTATAATTTCCAATACTTTAGGTGATTCTATATCTTCTATATTGATAGCACCAAATATAGGTTGGATATATTTTACAAAATTTATTATTTCTTCTTCATTTTGGGTCGCTATGCAAAGTGGTATTGCATTGATACCTGCCAAAATCTTAAAAAGAACAGACTTTCCTTCCATCACTGGAAGAGCTGCTTCAGGACCTATGTTACCAAGTCCTAGCACTCTCGATCCATCGCATACAATTGCAACATTATTCCATTTAGACGTAAATTCATAAGCTAAGTCCTTATTTCGGCTTATTTCGAGTGCTACATCCGCAACCCCAGGCGTATAAATTAAATTTAATAAGCTATTCTCTCGTGCAAATATATTTTCGACAGGAACACGATTCTGAATTTCAATTTTACCTTTTAACATTCTATGAATATTAATAGAATCATTTTTTAAATTCAAGTATGAACAATATATAAAAAAATATAATATAACTCTTCTAAAAAGAAAGTCATGGTTAAATTTAATACTTTATAAACTATAATCAAATCATCAGATAAGAAAAATCTTAAACAATGACAAGTAATGCAAGTT
>DATFCH010000291.1:0-3708 GCA_035253345.1 Nitrososphaeraceae archaeon | reverse complement strand
ATTATATATTAAGTTTTAGTAACAAATAAAAAATAGGAAGTAGTAGTAGTAGTAGAAAGAGACGTAGACACCAACCAACTTCCTTCTTTCCCTTGTGTCGTTGAATCTTATTAATGATTATAGTTTTAGTATCCTGCAGATAGATATGTTTACTTTTTTGAATAGATAGGATATACTATTATTATCTGTTCTATAAAAGGTCCTTTCAGAACCCATTCTAACAGATTTCCAAACTTCAGGTTTATCACGTGCCATTGATCTACGGATTGATGCTCTATTGTATCGTATCAAATCAGGGTACCTAGTGAATACAATCTTTCAGACTGTAAGCCGTTCTAATTATTACAATTGTATTAACAATATAAGTCTACATGCAGAGGACCAATCTATCTCTCTATCTTACATTTATTTTCATAAAATCCATAAAATAACGTTATTGTCAATTATTTAAATTAACATGGCATATCATTACTTTTTTTTAACACTAGTTCATTAATTTTATCTTTTAGATTTTTCATTAAGATTGGTTTGTATAATACATATTTTTCTATATTAGGGATTTTTACTTTAAGTTGTTCCAAATGAGACAAATCTGCCGTTATCATACAGATAATGACTTTATTATCTCTATTTTTTAATGCCTTAAACATCGCTACTCCATCTATCTGTGGCATCTTTAAATCAAGAAGTATCAGATCATATTCATCTTTTTTAAAATGGTATAACGCATCTATTGGATTTGTATAAGAATGTACTTTATAACCATAATCTTCTAAAAATATTTTAAATAAATTGTTAATATCTTCATCATCATCTATTATCAATATTCTTGTTTTATTATTGCTAGATTGGTGAGAAGAATTATACGTTGACATTATGTCTAACTCTAGTTGTACAATCGATAAACTATATTAATATTAAAGATAAATTTGATTAATTTTATCTTTCTCCTAATTAAATTGAGATTTTAGGTTACTAATAATATTATTGACATTTTTAAATTATTGTTTTAAATATCACAATACAAAGTATAATTTCTTACATTTGCAAAAGATATAATAGAATAATTAATAAGATAGAATTATTTCATAGACAAAGCGATTTATTATGCAAAGACGAACAAAAAATCTTATGCTTTTTAAATAGCAGTAAATAACGTTATCTTGTTGTATATTTATCAAATTTCTTATTTTAAAAACAATTCGGTTTTTATAATCAATTATTTCAATAATCTTATTTATTTACCAATTAATTTTTAAAATACTACACAGAATCTTATAAAGATAATTAAAGATATGCTATTTAAATCATAACACTTTTATATAGATAACTTATAAATTATCGAACCTTGTCCGGATCTATAGTTATTGTAGATGATGAACAAGATTTAGTCAATCTCTTTAGAGAGGCTTTAGAGATGCAAGGTTATAAGGTTTGTAGTTTTACCAATCCCATTTTGGCATATAGTGTTATTAAACAAAATCCATCTAAATACTCATTACTAATTGCGGATTATAAAATGCCAGGTATGGATGGCCTGTCATTAGTATCAAAAATATTAGAACTTAACAATAAAATCAATGTAATTTTAATAAGTGCATATGATGATATAAAAAGTAGTTATGAATTTCTTCGTAAACCTATACCGATATCCATTCTGATTAAAACTGTAGAGAATAAGATCGGCAATTCATTTTCTGATAAATAAATTTGGAAAATTTACTTGTTATTAGAAGCATAAGAGTAAATGGTTTCATTATAGTATTGATTTGCTATTTATATACTAATTTATCAGATCAAAGTGACCTATATTTGTTTTTATGATGAATTATACAACAGGAATACAATAATTTAGTCATTGTTATTATCGATACCATTTGTTAGTATCTGGTTAGAGGTAACAATTGGAAGTGTAAAATAAAAAGTAGATCCTCTTCCATTAGAATTATTTTCTGCCCATATCCTACCGCCATGAGCTTCTATAATTTTCTTAACTATAAATAGTCCAAGACCAGTACCTTGATTAGATTTTGTAGCAAATTTTGTGAATAATCTTTGAAAAATCTCATCATCAATTCCAATTCCACTATCTTTTATTATCACGAGTACTTTATTAATATCGTTTTCTTTTGTAGTTATTCTAGTTGTAATTATTATAAATCCTTCCTGAGTAAACTTAAGAGCATTATCAAGTAGATTAGAAATAACTTGCATTAATCTAGTTTTATCTGCATTAACAAATATTCTATTTCTGTTAGATTCATATATTATTTTTATTCTGCTATTTTTATCTCCGTAATCTTCGTATTTTTTATTCTTGATGAGATTCTGAAAATCTATTACAACATTCGCAATAACAACGTTTAGATCAAATAACTCAGTATTTAGTTTAAACATTTTACTTTCGATTTTTGTAACATCTAATACAGTTTCAACGAGTTTGTGTAATCTATAAGAATTTCTAACTATTATTTGAAGATATTCTTTAAGAGTTTCCTGTTTTAAATTATTATCTTTTTTATTTACAACTCTATTGTAAAGTAATTCACTAAGACCTAATATAGGCATAATAGGAGTTCTAAGTTCATGGGCTGCTACATTGATAAATTCTCTTTGCATTTTATCATGATTTTTGAGTTCTTCGTTTGCCAATGCAATTTCTTGGTTTGATTCTTGCAATTCTTTTGTTCTCTTTTTTACCTCATTATTAAGTACAACGTTCCATTTTATTAGAAGCACTATTAAAGTGGTAATAGCTGCTATAGTACCAATAATTAATGAAAAACCTTTTAGTCTTTCGATATCAAGAACGTCATTAATATGCGAATATATTGATGCGGTAGGTGTTATTATGAATATAAAATATGTAGGTTCTTCTTGTAATAAAATTGAAGAACCTGTATTTAATCGTTCACCGCTTCCAAAATCATACACTGTTGATTCTCCTATTGAATTACCAGAAAAAACCTTTTTGTAATAATCATTTTGAATATTATTAAAATGGAAAAATTTTTGAACTTTATCACTAAAATAATTTTCTCCTAAAAATTGTGATCTAGGAGTAGCAATATAATTAAATTCATTATCATAAGCAACAATAAATTGAGATTCTATATCAACAATATTTCCATAATGTGAAAAAAAAGGTTCAGTAGGTATTTCAGCTCCTACAAGTCCAATATATTCATTACTGGTACTATTTACTATTGGAACGGTCAATGCAATCCTGTTTATATCATCTATTCCCTTGAATCCATTTGAGAAAACTGGTTGGAGAGAATTTATTGTTTCTTGTATATAGTCTCTAATAGAAATATCTATATTTACAAAACTTCTTTGCCCTTTTGAGACGACATGAGTTACTACAATATTGTCTTTATCAGCAATAAAAATTCCGTCAACAGGAGTTATATCATTAATCTGTGAGAACTTTTTCTCTAAAAAATTTGCAATTTTATATCCATACAAATCATTTTGGTTTAAGTAAGAAGAGTCTGCAATTCCCTGTAATATTGCCATTATTAATTCAAGATCTGAACTAACACGTTCGGCAACAATTTGAGTAGATTCTATTTGACGGTCTTTGTATTGAGTAAAAATACTATTTTTAACATTCTGTTCTGTTAGATTTTGTTGATAAAAGAATAAACCAAATGAAGAGATTATAATTACAATAACTGAAATAATTCCTATTTCCTTTCTCCTTTT
>DATFCH010000290.1:0-3803 GCA_035253345.1 Nitrososphaeraceae archaeon | reverse complement strand
TAATCTATTAAAGATTTAATGATAATGTAAAGTTGAATATAAAAATTTTACCTATATATTAACTATTTAATATACATTTATTAAATTGCTTCATTCTTTAATTGCAACTTAATGGCTAATATCAGAGAGCCACAGAGCCCTATTCATCCTCATGAGCACAAGCTCGTTCGTTCGTTGGGTTTGCTAGATGTGGTAATGATAGGGATAGCAGGCATGGTTGGTGGTTCAATATTTGTACTTACGGGGCCTGCAATTGGGCTTGCTGGAAGTTCAGTCATTCTTGCATTCATCATTAATGCAATTATTACTCTTTTTACGGCAATGGGTTATGCAGAATTAGGTTCTGCTATGCCAGAAGCCGGTGGCGGATATTTATGGGTTAGAGAAGGATTACGTCGTCCTAATGCTTTTATTAGTGGTTGGATGGCATGGATGGCACATATAGTTGCTGGTAGTCTCTATGCAGTTGGTTTTGGTTCCTTTTTTGCAAGTTTTTTGCAGATGACAAATATTCTTCCAGTGGAAAGTCTTTTTGGTATTATTCCATTAGATAAATTAACTGCTGTTCTAGTTGTAGCAGTATTTACTTTTATAAATATTAAGGGAACTTCAGAGACAGGAAAAGTTGGTACTATAATCACAATAGTCCAATTAGTAGCAATTACTTCGATTATAATTGCAGGATTTTGGGTCATGTCATCTAATCCTAATGATAGATGGCAGACTAATTTTACAGATTTTTTACCGATGGGCGTTGCTGGTCTAATATCTGCAATGGGTCTAACTTTTATTGCATTTGAAGGATATGAAATAATAGTTCAGACAGGAGAAGAAATAAAAAATCCTAAGAGAAATATTCCAAGAGCAATTTTCATATCTCTTGCTCTAGTTGTAATCATGTATTGTCTTATTGCTTTTGTTTCTATTGGAGCTATATTTCCTGATAATATACCTTCATGGCAATTTATAGGAAATCATGGCGAATTAGGAATAATGAAAGCAGTAGAATTATTTTTACCATATGGAGCATTCATAGTTTTAGTGGCAGGATTGGTATCTACTCTTGCTGCTTTAAATGCAACTACTTTCTCTTCTGCCAGAGTTGCTTTTGCAATGGGACGACACTATAATTTACCTCATAGACTAAGCGCGATTCATCCTAAATTTAAAACACCATATGTTTCTGTTTTGATTTCGTGTATTATTATGGCAACAATGGCTTATGGTCTTCCTCTTGAAGATATTGCACATGCCGCTGGAGTTATATTTTTACTTCTATTTACTCAGGTCAATCTTGCAGTAATTAGTATACGAAAAATGTATGGAGATAAACTTGATTATGGATATAAAATACCATTTTTTCCATATGTACCAATAATAGGTATAGCATTAATGATTGGCTTGGCTATCTACCTATTAATCACTGCACCGCTTAGCTGGGCTATTACTGTATTATGGGTATTGATAGGATTCACCATTTATCGTATCTTTACATTTAAAAAAGAAGTAGAACACTATTCCCCTATCATCACAAGTGAAGGCAATCTTGTAAGAAAAAACTTTAGAATTCTACTTCCATATACTCCTGACAATCCTGATAGACTAATACGATATGCTATACAAGTTGCCAAAGAAAAAGATGGCGAAATCAATATCTTGAGAACAATAACAGTTCCTCATCAGACGCCTCTCTCAGCAGGAATTGCATTTATAGATTCAGCAAGAAAAGCGTTTGATTCTCTAGAAGATATATTGAATAAAGAAGACGTTATCTATCATTATTATGTGAAGGTTTCTCATGATGCGACGGAAGCAGTTCTAACAACTATAACAGAACAAAAAATTGATTTAATGATTATAGATTATGAAACCATGAGAAGTAACAAAAAACTACAGACATTGATTTCTTGTGATACTTTGGCAATTATTCCTCATAGTGAAGACTTTATAGTTGTAGATAAACAAAACAATAACGCTCATGAAACAAGTATATTAACAACAACTAAAAAAGAAAATAAAAAAAATATGGTAGTTTTATATGATAATGGAGATAACTCTGATGAAATATTACGGGTTACAAGTTGGTTTACAAATATTGAAAGATATAATTTGAATGTAATTGCGATAAATAGAAAGAGATATAATAATAATAGAAATAATTCGAAATCCAAAAAAGAATTTACAAATAATAAAGATATTTCTATTTTTGCCAAACGTCGAAAATTTTTCCAAGAGGCCGGTGTTGAACTAAATGAAATTCATATAACTGAAGATATTGAAAAAGATAACATACAATTTGCAAAATTGATATTAGAATCAATTATGATGTATACTCCAGATATAGTAATAACTGAATCATATATAGGTAAATACAATCTGTTTACTAGTACAAGATTTGCGCATTTACTATTGTCTCAATTGAATTATCCAATAATTATTGTAAGAGACTATTCTATTCCATTTGTTAATATTGTAACACATATTATAATGAAAATTACTGGCAACTTAGGCCCTCTTTACCTAGTACGACTAATCAGAAATAAAAAAATAAAACAGTCTTCTTGATAATTAATTATTTATCTAGCAATATTTGCAATTCAAAAAATTAAATTTCTATTTACTAACTTTCCTCTACATAAAACACGGCAAGTTATGAATTATTCAATAAAAAAATAAATAATGTGTGTCCACTTTTAGAAGGATTTAAATTCTTACTCTTGACTTTAATTTTTTACATGGATCATAGATGTTTTGACATTTTATGCAATATTTTTTTGTCATAATCTAGAAAGAATAAAATTTTCCCTCTTCAATAAGGAGTACCTTTAGCTCTTTGATTTTTAAATGCTTCTATATACCATTCAAACTCTTCAATAAATCGTATTACTCTTTTTTCATAAAGTTGATCTCTTATTTTGCCAGTATTATCGAATACATTTTGAACTTTGGATATTGAAAATGATGATGAAATAGATGGCACTCCTAATTCTGCAAATATCCCTCTAAGGTGTTGTACAGCATTAACTCCTCCAAAACCACCAACAGAATATGATACAATTGCAGAAGGCTTAAAGTAGTACTCCAAGAAAATAATCAAGAGTATTCTTCAGTGCTGCAGAGATACTGTGATTATATTCTGGAGTTATGGGCATATATCCATCTGCTTCGACAATTTGATTTCTCAATATTTTTAGATTTTCTGGTGGATCAATAATCTCCTTGTACATTTTATCTAAAAGGGGTAAATTGAGTTCGAGCGGATCTATAAAAAATACGGTATGCCCTCTCTCGTTTAATTTTTCTTCCATCCAACGAGCAACTTTGATTCCTTGTCGATTTTATCTGACAGATCCAACTATAATAGCAATTTTAGCCAAATTTTATTGCCTCTTCATTATTTATTATAATTTTTTAAATTTGTGTCTCCTGGAGTATCAAAAATGTTACTTAGATGTTGTATTCTTTATCTCTTTTTATTGCTGCATCTATATCATTTTTTAATGATTCATCATCTTTTCCTATATAGTCTATTCTTAAAGTATCGGCAATAGATTCTAACTTTTCTCGAGTTACTCTATCTGAATTATGAAGTTTATCAATTTCTTTTTTTGATTGTATACGTGCTTTCTCAAATTCAGATGTAGCCTTACCGAATGATCGAGCCAATTCAGGAATTTTCTTGGCACCAAATATAATTACTACTATAATTAATATTATAAATATCCATTCATAACCTCCTGGAATCAACATTAACATATTAGCAAAAAGATCCATATGTTTGGAACATATTCTAAATATATAAC
>DATFCH010000289.1:0-6999 GCA_035253345.1 Nitrososphaeraceae archaeon | reverse complement strand
AAAAGATTCGTCGGCTATGTTGTTGACTAGTAGTAATATAAATAATTAAATTATCAAAATTGAAATTGTTATGAAATAACTCTTTAAAGGTAGATTGTTTTTTTCTCCATAAAATTACGCTTTCCAATTACATTGAAAGATTTTAAATGATAACCAATTTTTTAAATGCATTGATTTGTTTCTTTGTGAATATGAAAATGATTTTGACAGTAATCGTTGCCACAATCATAACAATGCCATCCAGATAATGTGTAACAAATCATACATTTCCCAACAGGTTTATTATAGTCAAAGTTTTTATTTTTGGATTTTTGTGTTATTTTAGAATTGTTATATATATTCCGTTTAATTTGTGCTTTCATTATAGTAATCTACCTTAATTAAAATATAATCTGGGTTGCTTTCATATATTCTACTACCATTCCCTACTATAAAGGCATGATATTCTTGACACTTTTTTGTAGTTATTTCTGATATCTTTAATTGTCCTATTCAAATTCTGTATTTATTATTTTATATAAATATTTAAGGTTAACCCTTGATTTTCTACATTAAATTAGCTCCAGACCTTATCCATAATCAATGAAAATTCGTTGTTAGTAATAGATTAACGAATTCACGACATTGACAGAAAATAATTTAAAAAAATATGCTTAAACGTTTTTAAAATCATTTATTTAACCATGGACTGTGATGAAATAAGAATTTTAGATATTCATCTCGTTCTTTTTTATAATGAGTAATTGGTAAATTCTATATCAGATCTGGTTATGTAAAGTATGATATTAGCGATATAATTTTGATTATTTTTACATTATATAAATTCCTAATAAAGAGGTAACATTTTAATAGTCTTTATTTTGTAAAAAAATGGATGATCCCACAGGGTGATATTGAATAATGAGTAAACCATATTATGTAAAATTTGAAGTACCACAAGACCTGGTAAGTGCAATTTATGAAGCTGTAAGAATAGCTAAAGATAGTGGCAAAATAAAAAAAGGTACAAATGAAACAACCAAAGCTGTTGAACGTGGTGTAAGTAAATTAGCGATTATTGCTGAAGATGTCGAACCTCCAGAAGTAGTTGCTCATCTCCCTATTATATGCGAGGAGAGAAATGCTGCTTATGTATTTGTTCCTAGTAAACAACAATTAGGAGAAGCTATGGGCATAAGTGTTGGTTCAGCAGCTGCAACAATTATTGATGCAGGCGAATCACAACATATATTGGATGAAATAGTGAATTCTACAAAAAATAAAAAAGAGAAATCATCAGATTCAAAAGAATAAAAATTAGGTGTTTAATATATGAGTAAAACAGTAGAAGAGAAAGTAGTTCCTGCTGAAGTAATTCAGATAGTAGGTCGGACAGGTATTGCTGGAGAAGTTATTCAAGTAAGAGTTAAAGTTTTAGAAGGAAAAGATAAGGGTAGAATTTTAACTAGAAATGTAAAAGGCTCTGTTAGGATGAATGATATTCTGATGCTCCGCGAAACAGAAAGGGAAGCAAGAAAGATCAAGTAATCAAAAAAATAAATATATAAACAGAGAAAATAATGTAGGTTTAATTTAAAATGAGTAAAACAGCTAGTTCTTTACGTAATTGCATTTTTTGTGGGCAACATATTTCTTCTGCGCATGGTCTTATGTTGGTCAAAAATGATGGATCTATTCAGTGGACTTGTTCTAATAAATGTAAAAAAAATCATAGGCAATTAAAAAGAGATCCTAGAAAAATGAAATGGACAAACAAATACGTAAAAGGTGGACTAAGGATTTCCAAATCATAGTTGGAAAGGTGATAGAAAATAATGACTGAGCAAACTTTGATAGTGTTGAAACCTGATGCTGTTGAACGAAAACTTACTGGTTCAATTCTTGCAAGGTTCGAAAATAAAGGTTTTATTATTAAAGAACTAAAATCATATAACTTTACTAAGGATAAAGCAGAGGATTTTTATTCTGCTCACAAAAATAAACCATTTTTCAATGAACTAGTTACTTTTATCTCATCTTCTAAAGTTGTTGCATGTATTTTAGAAGGAGAAAATGCAATTAATACTATAAGACTTTTGATTGGTGCAACTCGTTCCTGTGATGCTCAGCCAGGAACGATAAGAGGAGATTATGGTCTTGGGATTACTAATAATATTATACATGCTTCTGATTCATATGAAAGCTTCATAAAAGAGTCTAGAGTCATTTTTAAGTAAGTCGTACTCACGTGACATTAAGACAGCCAGTAGTAGTTGTATTGGGTCATGTAGACTCAGGGAAGACTTCTCTATTGGATAAGATTAGAGGTACTGGTGTACAAGCTAGGGAGGCTGGAGGCATAACTCAGCATATTGGTGCTAGTTTTTTTCCTATCGAGACAATAAAACAAATTACTGGAATTTTATACGAACGACTTACCAAGACAGATGAACAAATTCCTGGATTGTTATTTATTGATACACCTGGACATGAAGTTTTTGCTAATTTAAGAAGTAGAGGAGGATCCGCTGCAGATATAGCTATAGTGGTTGCAGATGTTAATAAAGGCTTTGAACCACAAACGATAGAAAGCATTGAGATTTTAAAAAAGAGAAAAGTTCCATTTGTTGTTGCATTAAATAAAGTAGATACTATGTCTGGATGGAAAGGAAAAAAGAAAGGCGATTTAAATATTGGCAAACAAAAACAAAATAAAAAAATTACCACAATGACAGCCGAAACCACTACTAGTACAAATTTAACGTTTATAACAGAAGAGATAAAAAAACAGGATTCCAATATTGTTACTTTATTAGATGAAAAAATTTACACTGTAGTTGGCTCATTATCACGAATGGGGTTTACTTCAGAAGCATTTTGGCGTATCAAAGAATTTGATAAAGAATTAGCCATAGTTCCAATCAGTGCTGTTTCTGGGGTAGGGATACCCGAATTAATGACTGTTTTAGTGGGATTAACTCAACAATACCTGAAAAAAAGATTAGAGAGACGGGATGATTACGTGCGAGGAATAGTTTTAGAAATTAAAGAGGAACAAGGACTGGGTCCCTCTGCTAATATGATACTATTAGATGGAACTATAAAACAAGGAGATATAATTATGGCTGCAAAAAGAGATGAAATAATATTAACAAAAGTTAAAGCATTATTACTTCCAAAACCACTAGATGAAATGCGTGATCCTAGAGATAAATTTAGGTCAGTTAATGAGGTAATATCTGCAGCAGGTCTGAAAATAATTTCTCCTGATTTAGAGGGAATCTTGGCTGGTAGTCCATTATATGTTCTAAAAAATAAAGAAGATGAAACAAAAATTAGACATCTTATCGAATCCGAGGTTAAGAGTACGTTTATCAATAATACTAATTCTTTGGGTGTGATTCTTAAATGCGATACTATAGGTTCACTTGAAGCCATAATTGATATGTTAAAAAAAGAAAATATTCCAATCCAGACTGCTGATATAGGCAATATAACAAGAAGAGATGTTTTGGCTTCTTCTGCTGTTAGAGATAAAGATAGATACCTTGGAGTTGTTTTAGGCTTCAATGTTAAGGTTTTGGATGATGCAAAAAAAGAATCAACAGAAAGACAAGTGCAAATTTTCAATGAACCTATAATCTATAACCTAGTAAGAAACTACACTGATTGGGTTCAATATCAAAAAGAACATGCTGATTCTATTATATTTAATGAAATACCTCCGATTTGTAAAATTCAGTTTCTAAAAGGTTTTGTATTTAGAAGAAATGATCCTGCTGTATTTGGTGCTGAAATAATCGAAGGAAAGTTGAGACAAAAGATCCATATCATAAACGAGAATGGAGCAAAAATAGGCGTAATTCACCAAATCCAAGATAAAGGGAAAAACCTAGAAGAAGCTACAAAAGGCATGCAAGTGGCAGTGTCTATACGTGGACCAACGATCGGGAGACAGATTAATGAAGGTGATATCTTTTTTACTGATTTAAATAGCAGACAAGCAAAATTATTAATTGAAAGGTTTTTGCATAAACTTAACGAAGAAGAAAAAAAAATATTTGACTTTATTTTGGAATCAAAAAGGAAAGCTGATCCAGCTTTTGGCTATATTTGATTTCAAGCAATTTTAGATTCAATACTTAACAGAGTAGCTATACAAAACCTTTTAACAGTATTCTATTATGTTTAATTAACTAGACTGTGGATGGATAGTATTTAGCCAAACAAAAAATTTTAAAAAAATCATCTTGACGAATTACAATGCAAATTTGAATAAAAATTCAGATCAACTATCCATCCATCATGAAGCAAAAATAGTGGATACATTAAATTATTTACCAAATTGGAAAATACATTTAACTAGTTTATTTTTTCGAGGATATTTTCTAAACCGCTTTCTCCTACTGCCCCTACTGCACGTTCCATAACCTTACCTCCTGAGAATATGATGAAGGTAGGAATAGCATAAACATCGTATTTTACAGCAATTGATTGATGGTCGTCTACGTTTAGTCTTCCAAAATTTAGTTTGTCGGAATATTTGTTTGCCAATTTGTCAAATACCGGTAACATAAATTTGCACGGACCACACCAAGTAGCCCAAAAGTCAATAAGAATGGGTTTATTATTATTTATAGATTGTTCAAAGTTTTCTTCTGAAATTTCAATAATCAAATTACTATATATTATTATTTCAAAAGGTATTTCTATTTATCCTTTATTTAACTGTGATTTGTTTAAATTATCCAAAAATACTAGAGGGTCAGTTCATCCGTCACAATGTCATTTCATCATTTCATCATAGGTCAACCAAGAATTTTGTCGTGTAACTCCCTTCTTTCTTGTTCCTTTTTATTTCCATTTCGTGATAAGTTATGGATTTAATTTCTACTTTGTATTCGTGCTTGTTCAAATTGATTTTTTCTCCAATACCAATACCTTCAAGTACAAAAATTGCACTATCTTCAGTGTTAACGGTTTTATTAACTGAATTATGGCAATCATTGGATATTAAATGTTCTTTATCTTCCTTGGTCAGTATTTGTCTATTTTTTTTATTATTTTCTGTAGTGGTCGATGGGTATTTTTTTGAGAAAACAAGAGAGTTAAAATTTGTTATTATTAGTTTATCAATATATATTATTAATATTATTTTCTCTATCCAATCGTAGAGTAAGCTTTTAAAATCGTATCCTTCAGAAACGATTTGAATAGAATCAGTCGCATCTACATTTTTTAAATCAAACATGGCATTAACTACTCCGATAGCAGAATTGCTAAATAGCTCTTCTAAGTTACTTCCATAAGCTTCTACTACAAGATCTGTCATGTGGTCTAGATATCTAAATTTGTTCTTGTCTATGTTATAATTTGCCATTTGGTATTTCTCTTAATTTCAACTCATGCTTTACTATTTATAAAAATACTGAAAAAATCGGAAAATCTAAATTTCAACATTTTCGAATTTTTACTGTGAAACCAGAATTACCACGAGGAATGAGAGATTTATCCCATCAAGATATGAAAAATTTAGAATATGTTAGGACAAAATTTTATGATACTATTGCTTGTTTTAATTTTAACATTATTGAACCATCTCCCCTCGAATCGCTATCAACACTAGAGGCGAAAAGTGGAAAATCCATAATAAATGAGATTTACAATTTCAAAGATAAAGCAGGCCGAGATATAGCCTTGCGTTATGACTTAACTGTAGGAATAACTAGGTTTGCTGTGGGTAAAAGAGAACTACGAATTCCAATGAAGTTCGCAAATTTTGGCGGTGTATTTAGATATGATGAACCACAGGCTGCTAGATATCGATATTTTCATCAATGGGATATAGAAATTTATGATAATTTTAATTCTGATACCGAGGCAGAAGTAATTGAATTTGTATCAAATTTTTTTAACAATCTGGATTTGGAAGTTAGTATCGAAATAAATGATAGGAGAATTATTGAAGAATATCTTAAAACAAAATATGGAATAGGAGATGAAAATTTGATTGCCGATTTATTTAGAGCTATTGATAAAGTTCCAAAAAAAGGCATTAAACAGGTATGTATTGAATATAGAGATATATTTGATAAAACTATACTTGAAGATCTTTTGGAAATTTGTTCCTTTTCTGGTAATATAGAAGAACTCTTGTCTCTTGAAAAAATAAAGGATCTAAAAAGTATTATTAATCTCAAAAATTTATTCCTCTCATTAGATTTTAGGAATGTTAGCAACAAAAGAGTTAATCTAGGAATAGTACGCGGACTGGACTACTATTCTGGAATTGTATTTGAGGTTTTTGATAAGTTTTCTAATTTTGGTTCTCTAGTTGGAGGTGGAAGATACGATAAACTCCCTTCTATATTTGATCGACCGGATTTAGGAGCAGTAGGTGCAGCTGGAGGAGTAGAAAGAATAATTCTAGCATTACAATTTAATAAAAAACTACCATCAACCGATAAAAAAATTATTTATATTGCAAATAGTAGCGAATCAGTCAGGAATCAGACTCTTTCAATTTTAAGCAATTTGAGAAAAAAAGGATTTGTTACAGAATATGATATGTCTAACAAATCACTTAAAAAACAACTCTATGATGCGTCTTCCAAAAAGGTACTATTGGCTATAATTGTTGGGTTAGAAGAAATCTCGCTAAACAAGGTAATTATTAGAAACATGAAAGATGGAAAAGAGATAGTTGTTAATATAAAAGATTTAGATAAAAAAATTTTGCAGTTATTATAGTTTTATCATTGCAATACTTTTCATCTTTATAATTCCACTATTTTTTTTTTGATATACAGCTCGAATTACCAAGTCGGGAGGGTCATAACTGATATAAAGGTCTCCTTCCTCCAGTTCATTGATGTTGTAGTTAACCTGTACATCATTTCCCTTTATACCATGAAAGCTAAGCGTCTTTTTCGCTTTTTCTATTAATTCTTGATCAGAGGTGTTAGGTGCGAAAAAAACTCTCTTAAAATACTGTATGACCATAATAATACGATATTTCAA